>CAZLRN010000177.1:0-8739 GCA_964561715.1 uncultured Spirochaetales bacterium | reverse complement strand
AGATCCCCGGCAGCAGGAACTTTGCTATCAAGAGCATTCGTGAGTTCTTCGAACGGCCCACGTTGCATGTAACCCGAGACCAGCTTGAATCCCTGGCATCGATTGTCGATAGTCTGCCTGGGCACACCCGGGAGGAGGGCAAGAGCAAATCGGTCCGTCTCGTTTTCGAAAGCCTGAAGGATCGGGAGGAGGCCTGCGCTCTTCTAACTGCGAATTCGATCCGATATCGCAGCGGCAAAACTCTCGTTCCCTTCAGACTGACCGGAAACATGGAGTGGGGATTACTCGCTCCGGCGATCGAGGAGCTGAAGGATCTCACCTTTTGGGTGTGGCCTGAATCTCTCTGGGCTCCCATCTCCTTCACAGCCACGTATCTGGAAAGCCTGGGCGAAGACAAAGAGAACTGGAAGCAATGGTGGAGCTCCAAAGACTGCAAAGTTTATCAATTTATTGGTGAGGATAATGTCTACTTCTACAGTCTGGCCGAGATGTCCATGTTCATGGGCGACCAGGGCGCGGAGTTTACGTCGGATCCCCGGGAGGGACAGCTCCAGCTGCCTGAGCTTGTAACCAATTGCCATATCCTCTTTTTCGACAGGAAGGCCAGCAGCAGTGGAGCGATCAAGCCGCCTATGGCCAGGGATCTGCTCGACTATTACAGGTCAGACCAGCTTAGGGCTCACTTTCTGGGGCTGGGCTTGAGCAAACGGAGCGTCGGATTTCAGCCAAAGCCTTTGAATCCCGATGCGGGGGAGAGAGACGGCGATCCTGTTCTCAAAGAGGGCAACCTGCTCAGCAACGTATTCAATCGAGCCGTCCGCTCCTGTTTCTATACGACGCAGGAGTACTTCGACGGAAAGATTCCGGTGGGTGATGTGAGCGGCGAAATCCTGGAGGAGGCGAACAACACTATCCTCAAATTCGAAGAGGCCATGTACATGCATGAGTTCCATGTAGCTATGAGCATCGCAGACAACTATATCCGGGGCATGAACAAACACTGGGACAGGAACATGCGCCTAGCCAGAGATAACAACGACGAAAACCTTCGCAGGCAAACGGTCATAGATGTTTTTCATATGGTTCGTGTGGCAGCGGTGCTCATGCATCCGGTGGCGCCGGAGGGAACCGAAATGATTCGTGAATACCTAAACCTGGGCGAAGAGTTCTGGAGCTGGGATCGGATTTTCGATCCCATCTACGCCTTCATGGAAAACCCGGAGACGCACCCTCCCAAATTTCTCGAGCCCCGGGTTGATTTTTTCGAAAAGCACCCCAGCCAGATACGTTCATAAAAGCAACTTATACGTTCATAGAAACAACTTCTCGAGCAGACTGACCGCTTTTGCGAGTTGCGGGTCCTTTTCCTGCAGCAGAGACGCACGGCTCCATTCAACTTCAAAATCCGGTTTCACACCGATTCCCTCTATGGAAGTGCCGTCGGATGTTCGGGGGTGCCCGATTGTGTACATGAAGGAGTCGCCATTTGGAAGTTTCATCCAGTCCGCAATGAGCAGATAGCCGGATGTGCGTTCTCCCACAATGCCGGCCCGGCTGATAGCCTGAAGAGAGCCAGAGAACAGCTCCGCGCACGAGGTGCTTAAAACGTCTTGGAGAATCACGATCGGTCCGTCATAGGCATTCTCGAAGGGTGCGATGACTCGCTCTGTGATCGCATTTCTTGTTTCGACGGTGTAGAGAACCTGTTTCTCCGTCAGGAGATGCGCGGCCAGGCTGTCTAAAACCCTCAGATAACCGCCGGAGTTTCCGCGCAGATCGATGACGAGTCCCGGTGCATCTCTCATCTCCGAGAGGGCCGAGATAAAGGGCTCGACGATCGGCTCCGCGAAGTGATTGAACCGGATGTAGCCTATGCCGCGATCCAAGTTTCGGCTCTCGAACTCCAGAAAGAAGGGCGGGTGAGTCTTTGACAGGTTTGTTCCCGGGCCACGATTGGCGCGTTTTATGGATCTGGCATACCGATTCCCCTGCCCATCGAGGCAACCTAGCTTAACGGTTGTTCCAGGTGGCCCGTAAAGCTGGCTCAGTATCCTCAGCGTCGTATTTTTCTTTTGGCTGCGTTCATTAAAGGGCGGAATCGGTTGTTTCTCCGCTTCGGAGATGATTGCTCCGACTGATATGTCGTCGATTCTCGTGATCTCGAAACCTGCTTTGATTCCGGCAAGGGCGGCAGGAGAGCCCTCGTCTACCGAAGTGACGAAGAGAGAGCGGCTTGCGAGCCTGACATCGACTCCGATACTGCCTTTGGCAAATAGAGTCGGTAGATAGACTTTTAGATCATCCTTGGAAGCGACGAGCAAATGGGACAGGTCGAGCTCGAAGAGCATTCTGTTGATGAGAGAGCGAAATCCGGAACCATTCTTTGCAGCCGAAACCTGCGCAGAGTAGCGCTCGTATACATCGTTCCAGTCCAGGCCGTTGAAGGAAGCATCATAATGTTTGTCCCTTACCGTTTGCCAAACCGTCTCGAAGCTAGCCTGATTCAGACAGTCGAGCTTCGATTGACATGAGAGAACAGCGGCGAGCAGGAGGAAGCACGAAATGAACAGCCTGATCACGACTACGATCTCGGAATCCATACCCTCATGGGATATTTGCCGCGATTTGCCCAGGCATAGTAGGGAATGGCTTTAAGTTTTATGCCGGTGCGGGAAACAGCTTTCCCTGAGGGTTTCCCAGCCGCCTCAGCGGCCGCCGAGGCGGACGGAAGCGTTCTGTATAGTTTGCCCTGCCAGTCTTCGTTGCTCTCGCAAAGGCCCTCAGCCTCCAAGGTAACGACCCCGCCCAGCAAGTCCGCACGCCAATGGTGTTGTGGAAGAGTGTCAGTCTTGATAGAGCAGTCCATCACCTTAACTCCTGGATCCTGGTCACACTCCTCGAGGCAGTAGACCAGAGGTCCCCATGTGAGGGCGGCGCATCCCCGCGCCGGTTCCACGTAGGGATGGGCCTCATGGAAGACCGGTTCCATGTCGAAGACGAGCTCTACCGTATCGCCGTCGCTCCATATTCTGCGGATTTCCGCATAAGTGCCAGGCACCGACTCAACCGCGTGCTCCCTTCCGTTGACGGCGATTCTGGGACGTACGCTCCATGCGGGCACTCTTAAGCTCAGCGTCCACTCCGAGCTGCCGGCCGTCCCGGAGGCGGCTCGAATCGTCAGTTTGACATCGGGTTTCCACGGATAATCAGTTTCCATTACGATTTTGATCTCACCCCCCTGCGACAGCGGAGTCACTATCTTGCAGTTGTCGTAGAGGTGGATCTGCAGTCCGTTGCTGTCTCTCGCTGCAAAGTAGTTGTGCAGCGATGCGAGGGTTCGCATCACGTTTGGTGGACAACAGGCGCAGTCGAACCAGCCGCTCCTCTCGATTTTTCCTCGACTCAGCAGGGGATTGGGATAGAAGAAGGTCCTGCCGTCGAGGGAAATCCCGCTCGCCACTCCGTTGTAGAGGGTCCATTCCATGAGGTCGGCAAAACGGCATTGTCCGTTTGCCAGAAGCATTCGCCAGTTCCACATCACACTGGCAATTTGAGCGCAGGT
Source organism: uncultured Spirochaetales bacterium (assembly GCA_964561715.1). Classification (GTDB taxonomy): domain Bacteria; phylum Spirochaetota; class Spirochaetia; order SZUA-6; family CAZLRN01; genus CAZLRN01. Next base: position 5,177 of record CAZLRN010000177.1, on the reverse strand, counting down.
TTCGTTGTAGACACGGTCGTTTGGGAGCTCATAGCTCTCACCAAAGGATTCGCGGTCGTGACGGGCGCCGATGCCTCCCGTAATGCTCATCTTTTCTGTCGTCATGTCGGCCCATAACCGATTCAAGCTCTCCAGCAGAGCGCTTTCGCCGGTTTCCAGGTATAGATCCGTCATTCCGCTCGTCAGGTAGAGCTGTCTCACTGCATGTCCGGCCATCTCCCGGCATTCTCTGACGGGGCAGTGATCCTGGTAGTAAGGCGACCCGCCGATGAGGCCCTTTCCGCGATAGTCGATAAAGAACCGGGCAAGATCGATATATCGTTTTTCTCCAGTCGTTCTGTAAAGCTCCACCAGGGCCATCTCGATCTCCGGGTGACCCGGCACGCTCTCGAGCTTGCCTGGACCGAAAGTCTCATCGATGTGATCGGCAAATCGTCTGGCCACATCCAGAAAGCTCGAATCCCCCGTGCAACGGTGATGGGCCACGGCCGCCTGGAACATATGCCCGGCACAGTAGAGCTCGTGATCGTGCCGGAGGTTTGTCCAGCGATTCTCGATGTCGCCCAGTTGATAGTAGGTGTTGAGATAGCCGTCGCTTCTCTGAGCTTCGGCGGTCAGCTCCACGCACGCCTTCACCTTCGATGCAAGCTCGTCATCCCACGAGTTGGCCAGCTCGTAGGATGCCGCTTCGAGCCATTTGTAGAGATCGGAGTCGGCGAATCTCATATTTCTGAACGTCCCATCGCGCCTGCTTGCGGCCACTTCGATATTAGATAGAACGCCGCTCTCCTCCAGTTTCCGGTAGCCGTAGGGGATGGCCTCTCGGCGAGTGGTAGCCCTCCAGGCAGCCCAGAATCCTGGCCTTAGCAGGACCTCTCCAAAGCCCAGGGGGATCAGTTTGGCAAAGGGACTACGGCTCGTGTCAACGATACCGCACTGTAAATCCGACGGAACCGGCATCTGATTTTCTCCTTCTCTGTGATTGGGAGTTGCTCGTGCTCAATGGGCCTCTTGACCCAGAGGGCCTCTCATCTTGCGTAAAGGCGGAGGTTCTGTCAATAATTATTCACTGCAGTTTCGAAGCCACCGCTTCGGCGGCGGTGCACCGCTGCGACCGCGGCTTTGCTGGTGGTCAGGGATATCGGCTGTGCATTTTAGGCTTCAGAAACTTGCACCTTCGGTGCTTAGGTAAAAGCCACCTGCTTTGTAGGTGGTCTTTTACAGCGCTTGTTTTGATCGGCTTGTGTTGATCGGAAAGGGGGAGAAAATGGATACGATGATGAAGACGTTTCCTCTCAACAAGGTTCGTCTGTTACCCGGCATATTTTTGGATCGGTTCAACGTGAACCGCCGCTATGTGATGAGCCTGCACAACAGAAATCTTCTTCAGAATTATTACCTGGAGGCGGGACTCTGGCAGGCTCGATTCAGAGAGACCCAGCGGAATCGGAATTTCGATCCCGGGCAGTTCAGCTGCGGTATCGATGACATTCACTGGGGATGGGAGTCTCCGAGCTGCCAGCTGAGGGGGCACTTTCTGGGCCATTGGCTTTCGGCGGCCGCGCGAATCTACGGCGCCACGGGGGACCGCGAGGTCAAAGCCAAGGCCGACGCGGTTGTACAAGAACTGGCCCGGTGTCAGGAGGCAAACGGGGGAGAGTGGGTGGCATCGATACCTCCGGTCTATCTCGAACGCATCGCAGCCGGAAGACAGGTCTGGGCGCCCCACTATACGATTCACAAGACACTGATGGGGCTCGTCGATATGTACCTCTACGGCGAAAACGAGCAGGCGCTGAAGATTCTGATGAATGCCGCAAAATGGTTTCTCCGATGGACCGAGAAATTTTCCCGCGAAGAGATGGATTCGATCCTCGAAGTGGAGACAGGAGGCATGCTGGAGGTTTGGGCCAACCTCTTTGGCGTCACGAAACAGCAGGAGCATCGTGATCTGATGAATCGCTATACGCGAAATCTCCTATTTGAACCGCTTCTCGAGGGCAAAGACGTGCTGACAAACCGGCACGCCAACACCACCATCCCCGAGGTACACGGGGCTGCAAGGGCCTACGAAGTGACGGGGGAGGATCGCTGGCGCGAAATTGTCGAAGCCTACTGGCGTTGCGCCGTGACGGAGAGGGGGTTTTTCTGCACCGGAAGCCAAACCAGCGGCGAGGTATGGACTCCGCCTTTTCAGTGGGCGGCTCGTTTGAACGATACCAACCAGGAGCACTGTGTGGTCTACAATATGATGCGCCTCGCCGATATGCTCTACCGGTGGACCGCAAAGCCTGAGTTTGCGGACTACATCGAGCGAAACCTCTACAACGGAATTCTGGCTCAGCAGCATCCTAAGATGGGAATGATCGCCTACTTCCTGCCCCTGGAGGCAGGGGGCCACAAGATCTGGGGTTCCGAAACCAACGATTTCTGGTGCTGTCACGGTTCGCTTGTACAGGCCCATACGACACACAACAGCTATGTCTACTACGAGGGCAAGGAGGGAGTGTCCGTCTGCCAGTATGTGCCCAGTGAGCTGCAGTGGAAGCAGGAGGGCGGCACGGTGATTTTGACACAGGGCTTTGCGCCTCCCCGGAATATCCATTCGCCGTACGCTTCTGAGTCCACGGACTGGCACAGGCCCAACTCGTGGGTGATTCAGATGAGTCTTCAGTGCGAAAAACCGACTGAGTTTTCCCTCAGCTTGCGAATACCCTGGTGGTTGCACGGCAAGGCGAGTATCAGCGTCAATGGAGCTTCGGAAAAGGTCTCGAGCGCTCCGTCGAGCTTTTATACGATAAAGCGAAAATGGAGCAACGACAACATACAGATCGAGCTTCCCAAGACTCTCACCACAAGCCCCCTTCCGGACGAACCGCAGACTGTCGCCCTGCTCGATGGACCTGTAGTACTCGCAGGACTCTGCGACGAGGAGCGAACGTTGGTGGGCGATCCGTCGGATCCGACCACATTTCTCAAGCCGGAGAACGAGAGGGAATGGTGGTACTGGTATCACGGCTACAGAACAGTCGGGCAGAATCCGGGTCTGTTCTTCAAACCTCTCTACGAGATCGTCGATGAGCCGTATACCGTCTACTTTCCCGTGCGGGAAAAGCTGTAACCGTCGTGAAACTCCCTGGAAAGCTGCGCGTCGCCCTTGTGGGTCTCGGTTTCGGCGCTGAGTTTGTACCGATCTACCTGCACCATCCTCAAGTCGAATCCCTCACGGTTTGCGATACGGATTCAAAGGTACTGGGGACGATCGGCGATCGCTACGGGGTGCCCGAACGCTGCGAGGACCTCACGCAAGTTTTGGAGTCCGCGAATATCGATGTCGTTCATCTCGTAACCCCGATTCCCCTGCATGCAAAGCAGGCCATTGCCGTTTTGGAATCGGGAAAACACTGCGCCTGCACCGTCCCGATGGCAACGAGCCTCTCGGATTTGGAAGCGATCATCGCGGCTCAGAAGCGATCCGGGAAGAGTTATATGATGATGGAAACAGCGGTTTACACGAGAGAGTTTCTGCTCGTAAAGGAGATGATGCGGCGCGGAGAGATAGGGAAAATCCAGCTTGTCCGGGGTGCGCATTATCAGGACATGGAGAACTGGCCCTCTTACTGGCGGGGATTGCCGCCAATGCACTATGCCACCCATGCCGTCTCACCTCTCTTGATGCTCCTTAACACCCGGGCAACCTGCGTGCATTGTTTCGGATCCGGCAGCATGAGAAAGGAGCTTCGTGAATCCTACGGTAATCCCTTTCCTGTTGAGACAGCGATCTTCGAGCTCGAAGGGACCGATGTTGCCGCGGAAGTGACGCGAACGCTCTTTCACACCGCCCGGGCCTATACCGAGAGCTTCAGCGTTTACGGCGAGAGGGCGACCTTTGAATGGCCTCAGATCGAGGGGCAAGATCCGGTGGTCTTCAAAATGGAAAAGCTTCAATCGGGCAGAGGCCGCCCCGTCAGAGTGGAACGTTTAGCTGCGCCGGATCGCCGCGATCTGCTGCCTTCGTCGATACAGAGGTTTACCCGGCGGGGGGTTTACGACGAGACCAATCCCCACCTTTCCTTTCTGCAGGGCGGGGGCCACGGAGGCTCCCATCCTCACCTGGTCCATGAGTTTGTAAGCAGCATCATGGAAGGGAGAAATCCCGAGGTCGACGCGATTCGGGCTGCAGACATCACGGCTGCCGGGATCTGCGCCCATGAGTCTGCGATGAAGGGCGGGGGGCGAGTAGAGATTCCGAGATTCGGATAGAGGATGGTTATGAGATGAACGGTGCCCAGTGGTTTGTAAGAACCCTTAAAGAAATCGGAGTCGAGCAGGTTTATGTGTTATGCGGAAATGGCCTGTATCCTTTTCTCGATGCCTGTTTGGATTTCGACATGAAAATCATAGACGTCCGGAATGAGCAGGCCGCCTCCTATATGGCGGATACCTGGGGAAGGTTCACCGGCAAGCTTGGCGTGGCGGTTGTAAGCAGCGGACCTGGTCATACCAACGCGCTTACGGGGCTCGCCAACTCCTGGTGGGACGGCGGTCCAATGCTGTTAGTTAGTGGATGCTCGGAGCTCGCCACCAGGGGCAGGGATAATTTTCAGGAGCTCGATCAAATCGGCATTGTACAGCCGGTCACAAAGTTCGCTGCTCTGGTAAAAGGTATCGACACCCTGCCGGCAGACACTCAGAAGGCAATAAGCTGCGCCTTCAGTGGTCGACCCGGGCCGGTCCATCTTACCATCCCAAAGGATGTTTTTTATTCGGAGATCGACGAAGGGCTCCGGGTAAGCCTTCCAACTCGGGTTGAACCGAGAGGCGCCGGCGAACTCTCTCAAGTGGAAGCAGCCGTAAAATTGCTGCACGGGGCTCGGCGTCCCCTCATCGTAGCCGGGAGCGGCTGCTTTTACTCTAAGGCCTGGAATGCGCTCAAAGGTTTTGTCTCACTCACCTCGATCCCGGTTTTTTCTCTGCTCTGGGATCGCGGCTGCATAGAAAGCCAGATAGAAGAGTATGTTGGAATTGTCAGCACCGAGGTCAACGCGGGGGCCGAGCTCATTGCCCAAGCGGATGTGATCCTGACGCTGGGTGCACGGGTTGACTACAGGCTCAACTACGGGATGCCCCCCATGGTTTCGGAATCAGCCCGGTTTGTCCGCGTCGACGTGGAGCCA
>CAZLRN010000176.1:0-8741 GCA_964561715.1 uncultured Spirochaetales bacterium | reverse complement strand
AATTCGGCCCTATCCCCAGCAGCTCTGCCGGGAGGACAGGTCCCTACCCGAAGAGGTGATCAGGCGAAAAACCGAGGTGCTGAAGCTCTGGTCGGAGCACGCGGCGAAACGAGGGGTGACATTCTGCATCGAGAACTTGAGCGAACACGCTCATCACTTCGAAGAAGCCTTTAAATCCATTCCCGGTCTTTCGATGACCCTGGATGTAGGCCACGGAGAGCTTTTAACAGAAAAGAATACCTCCATTGGTTTCATTGAGCGCTTTTCGGAGCGGATTCGCCACGTGCATCTCCATGACAACAACGGGGGGAGTAGCTCGAAAAGTGATCTCCACCTCCCTATTGGATGGGGCTCCATAGATATCTTTTCCATCATCGAGGCCCTTATGTCCAGCGGATATAGCGGTGTTTTCTGCTTCGAAGTTCCCGTCGAGCATATGCCGGAGAGCCGGGATCGGATTTGCAACATGATGTCGATCCTCGAAAGGCGAGACGGATAGGGGATTGGTCGCCCTTATTCGATCATCCGGATTTCCTGCCAGCGGCCGCTGCGAAATCGCAAAAACATCGCCAAACCCATAAGAAGTATGAAGAAGATGAACGAGCCCCAGGCCACTACCGGTGTGACCTTTACGATGCGGATGAGCACAACGGCGAGGGCCGAGAAGATCCAATGCAGGCCCGCTGAAACCCGCATAACCCAGGCGGTGTCTCCGGCTCCCCGCAAAGCTCCGGAGAAAACAAGCTGAGCCGAATCGGCCAGCAAATAGATAGCAGCGAGGCGAATGAGAACAGTTGCCTGTCTGGTGATCCCCTCTGCGTTTGCACTGAATCCCGAAGCAAATACGTTAACCAGGACGCCCGTTAATGTGAGAAAGATAATGACCATAGTTGTGGAATACAGCCAGGCGACCCTCAGGGCTACGTAGGCTGTCAGACGAGCTCCGTCGAGGTCCCGTGCTCCTACGAACTGGCCCGCCAGGGCTGTCGTGGCGTAACTCATTCCGAGTATGGGTATGAAGGCGACGATGTCCCAGCTAAAGGTGATGGTCACCGCAGCGGCAACCTGTGATCCGTACGACTGCATAAACTGGACGAAGAGATTGAAAGCCGCTACGTTTAGGAACATCTCGAAGCCCGCCGGCACCCCAAATCGAACCAGGGTCTTCATCCATCTCCCGTCGAAGCGAAATCCCCGATGTGTTTCGAACTCTGCTCTGTTGTTAGGCCTGAGATAGAAGATGATGAGAATGAGTACTGCAGATGCGTTTCCGAAAATGGTACCGATTGCTGCACCGCTGAGGCCAAGGGCTGGAAAACCTAATTTTCCGAAGATCAAGACATAGTTGGCCGGGATGTTGACGAGCATAGCGATGAAGCTCGATATCATGACGACACGGGTCCGGCCGATTCCCAGGAAAAATCCGGATATGGCAAAGCGGAACACCAGAAAAATAGATCCGAATATGAGGACCTGGTAGTACTGATAGGCAAGCGCGACCTGCTGAGGGCTCTGTCCGGCAACGATGAACAGGTACCGGGCCAACGGGGATATGCCGAGGATGATGGGGTAGCAGAGCAGTGTGAGCAGCATGCCCTGGAATGTCGCCACAGGGCAGCTTGTTTTCCGATCGGCGCCGTAGAGCTGAGCCACGATTGCATTGGTGTAGCCGACGGTTCCCACAAAGAGAGAGCTCACCATAAGCAGCGTGATTCCTCCGGATAGAGCCGCTGAGAGATACTGCTCTCCAAGACGAGACAGGAAAAGCCTGTCTACGAAAAGCATGATCGTGTCGGTGGCGTGGGAAACAACGACCGGAAGAGCAATAGACAAAAGGCGCTTCAGTACGTTCGTACGGCCGGGATTCATCTATCTAGTGGTGTTCCGGGTGATCATCAACGGGAGAATGCTCGTGAAATTGTCCCATCCGGTGCATCCTGTTGTGCAGGGCTCTATGCACAGACTCCAATACCAGCCGCATGCGCTTGTAAGCCTTCTCTTCGGCCCTGGTTCCAACGGTATCCAGGTAGGCCATGGCCCCTTCGATTTGCTCGAGAATAGTCACAGCGTCTGCGGCGGCGTAGAACTCAGAGCCCTCTACCTCTACCATGACAGGTGATGAGTGGGCTGCGATGATTTCGGGTTTGTCGGGATAGTGTCCCCGAACGATAAGCGCAATCCACGAGCTGCGGTCCACCTTTACAGGCCACTCGCCGTTCGCCATCTCAGCGTCGATGGTAGCGCTTTCGCGGATCTCGCCATTTATCACCAGCTCTATTTTGCTTACCGGCACTGTGACGCTTGCGACCTCCCACTGTACGTTTACCGTGCCGCCGGTTCGTGACAGTTCGATCCGGCTGCCCGCGGCTCGACCTTCGACAGTAAACTCGAGCAGTGGTCCGTAGGTGACAAAGGTCTCACCACGGCGTACGGCCTCCATCCAAGCGCTGTAGTCGAAGCCCTTCTCGGAATCGATCCTGGCATACGTCCTTACCGTGCCCACCGCCGTCTGGGCTGTCATTTTGTCTGTCCCCCCGACAGCAGCGACCTGATACCCGCAGTTGAGATAGCGATACCAATCGGAAAGGGAGTAAGGATTGATTCCATCGTAGAGGTTTCCCCAGGAGGTCATCTCGATTCCATCCACGTCTCCGCTGACCAGCGTGGCAGCGTGCTCCGCCCTGGGATTGGGAAAGTGGGGAAGAATGACCAGCCCGTTCTGCCTCTTGCACTGCCTGGCCCACTCAGTGAGCAGAACCTCGATGGGATCTCCCAGCGCCGACTCGTTTGGACCTCCTGTGGTCATGGGCACGATCATCTGCCCCTCGTAGCCGAGCAAGGAAATGTGACCCAATACGTGCTGACGGTTTTCGGTGCCGACCCGCACGAGGTACTCACCATCTCCGCCGGTTTCCTTTGTTCCCCAGGTGGTCTTGCCATCGAAATCACCGACATTTGTCATCAGCTCTCCCCACTGGCTGGCCAGCAGGTTGACCACGTTCACTCCTTCGCCCGCTCCTTCGAGCAGGGCCGACTGAGTCGAGAGAAAATGAACGTGGGTGTCGGCGCTCACCCAGCCTTTCTCCCGCCAGGCCAGGACCTTTTCGAGCTCGATAGTAATCTCTTCCGTGGCCTCCGTAACCTCAATGATCTTTCGAATCGGTTTGATCTCGAAACCTTTGGAAACCTCGACGTAGTTGCGCCCCAGTGGAAGCTTGATGCGGGTCTCGCCGGGGATATAGGAGCAGTAGTGCGTTTCGAGGTGCGTGAAATCGACGCTGTAGTCCTCGAACCAGGCGGGATTGGGAATGCGGTGCCGGTCCATGGGCGCCAGGTATTCCCCTGACTCTCCGTGAATGTGAAGCTTGACAGGTACAGCCCTGCCGGTTTGCTTTTCTACAGCTCGAATCGTGACTGTTCGGCTTGCGTCGGCCACAGGCTGCATGATCCCGCTCCGCTCTTCTGCTTCAGTGCTGTTCACACTTTGCACGCTAACCATCTGTCCATTCCACAGATGGAACGCCGCATCCGGATGAGCGGCATATTCGATGGAGATTTCATTGGGGAGGACTTCCGGAATCTGATTGTTGTAGCTTTCCTCCCAGTCCTCTTTTGGATATCGAAATCGCGGCATTGCAGAAATGATCTGTCCCAGATCCAGCTGAATCTGCTCGAGCAGGCCGCATTCATCGAGCCCCGGTTTGAAATCGATGGCCTTCGGAAGTTTAAGGACCGCCTTCTTACGGGAATTCCATCGCAGCGGATTAGCGGAAGCCTTGCCACAGGCGAGCCCTGATAGAATGACGAGACCCGATACCGGCTCCAGGCGTAGGCCCACGATGCCTTTGTCCGGATGCGTGTTCTGCCAAACGTACACCCAGTTGATCCAGTCACCCATGTCGAGAACAGCCGTTCGGTACTGAGAGCGTCCCCACATAGGATGCATCTGCTCGTGATGAGCCCGGACGGGACGGTGTTTGATGTGGTTGACCGATTCGAGGCAGTTTTCCCCCCATTCGCGCTGAAAAGCCCCGATTTGTCTCCGACGGCGAATGACAATTCGCTCCTCGGTGCCGTCCTCATAGAGTGCCACGTAGTTGGCGGCGTGTTCTCCGAGACGGCCCTTTCCGCTGCTCGCCGGGACAAATCCATGCCTGTTGTATTCGAGTGGGCGCATGTCCGAGGTGTGGAGAAAGACGAGCCATTCCGCCCTGACCGGCTTGATTTCGATCGCGACGGGTTTGTCCTTTAGCGCTACGACTCGGTTGATTTCGAAGGGTATGCCCCAGCAGACGCACGAGCCCTCCGGAGCCTGATCCAATACTGCGGCCATCGCATCAGAGACTCCTATCTTTGGCAAGCCCTTGATTGAAGTGTTTCCCTTGAGAGCAATAGGTTTGAACCGAGGCGAAGCCGGGCCGTCTCTCACATCACGCATAACAGGCACCTCCTTCCGATTGCCGCATTATACTGTAATGCTGCATTCTGCAATACCGGGCAGACATGCTTGCGGAGAGTGCTCGGGCTTGAAATCTAGTCGACCTCGCCGTTGACCAGGTCCAGCGGCAACGGCTCGGGGCGTTCGCAGGTGCTCTTCGCTTCGTAATGGCGCCCAGAGTCTGCTGCGTCGTGAAATCCCTCCATCAGGTCGAGGACGTGATAGAGAAGCTCGCCGTTCGCCCGGGGCTTTCGGCCGCTCTCCAGCGCCGCCGCCATATCTGCGACGCCCAGACTGCGGCTGTTTTCGGTGTAGCCATAGACCAGCGGAACCTCCTGCCAATCAGTTTGGCCCTTGCGGAGGATTTGTACGGGGCCTCCGAAGGTGTTTGGATCAGGAACCGAAAGGCTCCCGGTCGTACCGTAGATTTCGATTCGGGGAAGGCCGGCCCCCCAGATGTCAAAGCTGGTAAGAATCGTGCCGATAGGTCCCGACGAAAACTCGAGCAGCCCTGTCACGTGGGTCGGCACCTCCACGGCAATTTTTTTCCCATGCTTTGGTTCGCTGGTAATCGTACGTTCGGGGTAGGAGATTCGAGTCGCTCCGGTCAAACGCCTCACTGGCCCCAGCAGGTTGATCAGAGCCGTGAGATAGTAGGGGCCCATGTCGAACATGGGACCGCCGCCTCTCTTGTAAAAGAACTCGGGATCCGGATGCCAGCGCTCGTGTCCCGGTGTGGTCATAAATGCTGTAGCCGCAACAGGCTCTCCAATCCACCCATCGTCTATCAGCTTGCGGCAGGTCTGGATTCCGCCGCCCAGGAAGGTGTCCGGGGCGCCACCTATCGTTAAGCCGCCAGCCGCTGCGGCGTCGATTACCTTTTTCCCGTCTTTACGCTCGACGGCCAGGGGCTTTTCCAGATAAACGTGCTTTCCCGCTTTCAGGGCGGCGAGCGATACCTCGGCGTGAGCCGCAGGGATCGTCAGGTTTACGACCAGCTCCACTTCGGGATCCGCCAGCAGCTCAAACGTGCTGCATGCTTTGGGAACGTCGAACTCTTCAGCGGCCGCGGCCGCTCTCTTCTGAATGAGGTCAGAGCAGGCAATTACTTCCGTATTGGCGAAGAGTCGGGCGAGATTCTCGAGGTAGATCCCGCTGATCTTGCCGCATCCTATGATGCCGATTTTTGTCCTCTTCACTTTCATCTCCTCGGCAGTCGTGGCATGTACAGGCGCTCGATCAGAACATCTTTGCCGTGCTTCGATACGGGCTCGCATCGAGGCCTTTTTCACGGGCGAAACGCTTGCCCTCGGCAGCCCACAGAAAGCCCCGTCGCATGATCTCTTTCGGTGTGTCCATTTTCACAATCGCGGCATCATGCCCAATCGAGCAGTAGAAGACGCGGCCCACTCCCCACCGCTTGGTCCAGATGACCGGCATATCCACAGGGCCGTTGGCGGCGTGATACCAGTTGGCGATGGGAAAGCGCGTGGTGGCCAACACCTCGACCGCCGGATCCACGTGAAGATAGTACTGCTCAGAGGTCACCTCGAAGTCTTCGAGCCCCTCGACCAGCGGACTCGATCCCTGCTTGAAGTGAACCTTGTAGGTCGGTTCAGTTCCCCCTGGGTGAGAAACCCAGTTTCCCCCCGTCATGAACTGCCACTTTACATTTTTACGGAATGCGTCGCACATCCCTCCGTGGCAGCCGGCGATTCCGGTCCCGTCGGCAACGGCCTCTATGACAGGATCGGCCAGTTCGTTGGACATCTCGCCAATCGACCAGATGGGTACGATCAGATCGAGTTCCTTGAGCTTGCCCTCGTCTGCGAATGAATCGAGGGTATTGGAAACCTCGACCTCGAATTGCTCGTTTTCCAGCATATCGGCAAAAAACTCTGCCTGTTGCTCAGGCTCATGGCCAGGCCAGCCCCCCCAAACGATAAGTGCCTTTTTCTGCATCGTAGAAACTCCTGTTAACATGGAATAGGGCAGGGTGCTAGCCTGCCTCTATCGGCTGTGGCATAGTAGCCGAACGCAAGTGTCATGACAACCGAAGGTTAAGACAACCGAAGGTTAAGACAACCGAAGGTTAAGACAACCGAAGGTTGTCACAATACGACCAGCGGGCTAAAGCGACGACCAGCGGGTCAAAGCAAGGGGCACCACAACACAGCGCCTGGGATTCTCCAGACTATCGACCAGAACGATGATATGGCTATAATGCATATGGTTGGCTGCGCCTACAACCCTAACAATTTGATCGATTTTAACCATGCATGCCAACTACTTGCTCCGCAAGCTGCTTGCAGAGCAAGCTGCTTGTGGAACAAGCTTGTAGCAATTCCGACTCAGATCGGTTTAGGAAAATCTGGTAGAATAACAAGAAATTGAGCCGGAATTGCATGTGAGGAAGACGGCTCATGAAAACAGCAATTCTGCTTGCTGCGGGAGAGGGTACTCGGATCTGGCCCTATGCGGTTGTCCGCCCCAAGGTTATGATTCCCATAGCCAACAAGCCTCTAATCTCTTACGTGATCGAGGCTCTCGAGAGGCTCTCTTTCGAACAGATTATCGTTGCGGCGGGAAGAGGCGGTGAGCAGATCCGAAATTACTTCGCACATGACGGCAAAGTGCATGTTGTCGACGTTTCGGTCTCAGAGAAGAGCATCCGGGGAACAGCCGAGACTCTTCTGCAGGCGGTCGATTCGCACGTTGCAGGAGAATCTCTGGATGAGGAGTTTCTGGTACTCTATGCAGACACCATAGTGGATGAGCGGGATCTGGCGAGTCTGGCAAATGACTCCGGAGGCGCTCCAGTCCCCCGTGCTTTGGTCTATGCCCTCGGCGATGAGGTCTCGAGGGACTGGATTTGCTGTTCCATTGAAAACGGGGCATTGAAGAGCATCGCAGGCCATCCGAGGGGGGGATTCGACTATCGCTTTGCTGCCTTTGTGCTGAATCGGGCGTTTATGCCCTACCTCCGGAGCAACAGTGGTCTTTTCACGGAAGTCCAGGTGGGCACGATGCCGCCCCGTGAGGCCTACTTGGAAATGTCTCTTTCTGACTTTCTCAGGGTGGGTGGAACCATCCCGGCTGTTGCAGGTGAAGGCTTTTTTATCGATGTGGACAAACCCTGGCACATTCTCATGGCAAACAGAAGCCTGAACAGGAGCGTAGTCGGAACCCTTAAGAAAAACACTCTTGCCGAGGGCGCCTCGATCGATCCCTCCGCTACGGTCAACGGGCATGTGAGGCTGGGCCGAGGAAGCCGTATCGGACGGAATGTCGTTGTCGAGGGTAATATAGCGGTCGGGGAGGGCACGACTATCGAAAACGGGGCGCTGCTGGGCGGAAACAACACCATAGGCAGCGACTGCTATATCGGCAACTCCTGTCTCGTGGGCGAGGATTCGACAATCGGAAATAAGTGCAACATCAACCACTGCGCCGAGGTTCAGGGTATGGTCATGGACAGAGTCTATCTCTATCATTACATGGAAGTCTCTGGTGTTGTGGGAGAAAATACAGACCTCGGCGCCGGGACTGTCTGCGGAACTCTGAGGTTCGACGATGGGGTCACGACCCACAGAGTCAAGGGCCGGGCAGAGACGCCGCAGGAGTACGGCAACGCTGCCTATCTGGGAGATTACTGCAGGACCGGCGTGAACGCGGTGCTCATGCCGGGGCGGAAGGTGGGAGCCTACAGTGTCTTAGGCGCAGGGGTGATTCTCAACGAGGATCTTTCAGACAGGACCATGCTATACGTGGCGCAGAAGTTGCAGAAAAAGGACTGGGGACCAGAGAGATACGGCTGGTAGAGCGGAATCCATGGCAAAGCTGGCAATCAATGGCGGATCAAAAGCGCGTCAAAAAGCCTTCCCTCTGTGGCCTCAATTCGATGATAAAGAAAGGCGCGCCATCCTCGATGTCCTCGAAAGCCGGAAGTGGGGCACTCGAGGCCCGCGGGTGGAGCAGTTCGAAGAGGAGTTCAGCCGGTATATAGGCGTCTCCCATGGCGTCACGGTTTGCAACGGTACGATCTCACTCGAGGTTGCACTCAGGGCGTTGGGCGTGCAGCCTGGGGATGAGGTTATCGTGCCCCCATACACCTTCGTCGCCACGGCCACAGCGGTTCTCTGCGTTCGAGCCGTTCCGGTCTTTATCGACATCGACCCAAAAACCAACTGCATGGATCCCGCTAAGCTCGAGGCGGCCGTTACGGAAAAAACCAAAGCGATCATTCCCGTGCATATGGCAGGTTGCCCAGCGGACATGGACCGCATCATGGACATAGCAGGGA
>CAZLRN010000175.1:4104-8784 GCA_964561715.1 uncultured Spirochaetales bacterium | reverse complement strand
GGCATAAATTTAGCGACAATAACTAGGATTGGCAAGCTCAGCATCGCTCTCTCTGTGGGTCACATTGACAGAGAAGGTTGACGGGCGCTACACTGAAAAACCTGGCGGGCTTCTATGAAAGGCACGATGTATCTGATTGTTGTTATCTCTTTCACGATTTTTCTTCTCGAAAGCTGCGAGAAAACCGCGATCGAAAACTTGAATCGTGAAGAGCTTTTCTCTCTCGGTCTGGGCAAGATGGAGAATCAGATAGATCTCTTTCAGATCCCCGGGGTGCCGTTTAAGAGAAAAAACAGCATTTACAGAAAGGGCGGCAGAATCTACATCTCCAATGGCAACTCCGCAAAAATCATGGAATTCACGACTTACGGCGATCTCGTCTCTCTCTTGCAGAACGAAGAGGAGAATCCTGAGACAATAATCCTGGAAAGTGATGTCAATCGGGAAGATTTCACCAACCGAAGCGCGCAGAGTTTTCCTTTTAAAAATATTGGAAGTGTCGTAGTAGACGGTCAGAAACGCCTTTATGTCGAAGATGAAGTTCCTGCCGATCATAGAGAGGTGGACGACAAAACGGGTGCAGTCTACTACGAGAGAATTCTACGCTTTGATCGGGACGGAAAATTGATCGATTTTCTCGGGCAGGAAGGAATAGGAGGAACACCCTTTCCATTCATCCAGAGTCTGCACATTACCGCATCGGATGAACTCGTCATTATAACCAGACTCATGTCGGAATGGATCATCTTTTGGTTTAACTCAGAAGGTTTTCCGATTTATAACGTGCATGTCGACAGCGAACATCTGCCGTCTAGGGAAAACTCCATCGTATCTCTCGACAAGGTGGTACCCGATTATCGACGGCGTGATCTCCTCTTCATGGTGACCTTTTATGAGGAGCAAATCAATCCCTCTACACAGACTCGGTATGCCATCAGCAAAAGCCTTTGCCGTATCTATCGTTTCAATCTCGAAACCGAAGCCTACGTTAGCTACGTTGAAGTCCCTGATAGCGGCACGAGAAAGGAGACGGTCGGTGGTATGGAGCTGGAGGTTCCTGCACCATCGTATGAATTGCTCGGCATCACGCTTGATGGCAACTACTTCTTTATGCGACCGATGGAGTTCAATCGGTATGAGCTTTTAGCTTTGAATGAGAAAGGCGAAGTGAGAGCTCGTCGGATATTTACGATCGAGGATTCAGAGATCTATTTTAAAAGCTTGAATCTTTCAGAGGAGGGTATTCTGAGCGGGCTTTTATGCTTTCAGGAGGAAGCCAGAGTCGTTTCCTGGCAGAGCGATACGCTTGTGAGAGAGGAGCCTCAATAGTCGATGGTGGATCGTCCAGATCTGAACTTTCATTATAATCGAGAGGAACGCCTTTCCATGTCCAACGCTCCTGATCTTTCCAGGCGGGGTAGAAAAGGTTTTCTCAAAAGCAATCGCTCACTTATCATTCTTCTTGTCGACATTGCTCTCATCTGTGTTCTTTTTATAGCTTATCGAGCTTTCTTCTTTCGCCCACCTTACTTGGAGGAGCTCTCCGGCTATCGTCTTACGCTGCGTGGAATGGCACTATCGGATAGAATCGTCGCATCCCTTTGGGTCGAAAGCACTTCCAAACAGGAGGAGAATCCATCTAAATCGGATATGGAACGAATTTTCGTTCGCTTTTCAGTCGGGGAGGAGGAGTTGCGGGTTTCCGAGAAGCTGCTCTTGGCGCGAGATGAGCCCCTCGAGCTGGCAGCTTCTCTTTTTGTCAGGGACGCGCCGCACGTTGATTTTTTGAGAGCGGAAGTTCAAATAGGTCAAAGAAAAGCAGTGCTCGAGAGACGGCTCGAGGGAAAGTGAAGTCGAATAACTTTTAAGCAAATTCGATAACTAAAGAGATCCGGAGGCATCATGGTACAGTTCTATGCACTTTCTGTATTTGTGAACATCATCATCGGAGCGTTATTGTGTATTGAGGGGAAAAGCGAGGAGGGCAGTTTCCTCGATCGGTTGAAAGAGATGCTCGAGGAAAGAGGCATCAAGTTCTCGTTGGGCGTTCTTTCGGCTATTATCGGTTTGTTCAAATTCCTGACTCCAATCAGAGGGGACATACCCGTGGTGGGAGATCTTGTCCCTGCCGTTACCGGAATCGCGCTTGGTGGGGTGGTTCTCCTGGAGTTTTTTCGGACCAGATCCGATATATCTTCCGAAGCTATCAGCAGATTTGAAGGAACCGTGACGGCGAACAAAAAATTCATAGGGATAGCAGGAATCGTTGTCGGGATTCTCCACTTTCTCATGCCAGCAGTACCTATCATCTGAAACAGCATGAGCAAATTTCTGCTCTGCCTTGATTTCGATGGTGTGATATGTGACTCGGTTCTGGAGTGTCTGGTTAGCTCCTGGCTTGCATATTACAGAGAACTGGCCGACTTTCAACCGTCCCATGTGCCCACGGGGCTGAGGAGCAATTTCACCGCGCTCAGGCCCTTTATTCGTTCCGGAGAGGACTATATTCTCATTCAGGAAATGCTTGATAAGAAAGTCCTTATTAAGAGCCAGCAGGACTTCGATTCGCATATATCGGCTGCCGGAGCGAAGCAAATGAAACGCTTTAAGGAGCTGTTTTATAAAGCGAGAGAGGAATTGGTTGAGCGGGACAGAGGTTACTGGCTTTCTCTCAACCCTATTTACCCTCACATGGAGGGGACACTTCGGCGTCTTGCAGGTCGCAAAGAATTGCACATTGTGTCCACTAAGCGCGCGAGCTTTATTGCCGAAATTCTAACTTCAAGGGGAATTGCGTTTCCACTAGGTCAAATTCACTACGCCAGCAACATCGAGAAAATAGATATCGTCGAGACCTTACTGGTTGAAAGCGGACTCGAGCGATCGGTGTTCGTAGATGACCAGATCGATCACTTGCGTCGGGAAGGTATGAGCAGCGGAATCGATTCAAAGCTGGCTGCCTGGGGCTACGTCAAGCCTGAATGGCTCGCCACCAAGCTGCCGGGAGTCGAGGTATTGAGCGTTAAGGGAATGAA
This sequence comes from uncultured Spirochaetales bacterium, assembly GCA_964561715.1. GTDB lineage: Bacteria > Spirochaetota > Spirochaetia > SZUA-6 > CAZLRN01 > CAZLRN01. Next base: position 5,749 of record CAZLRN010000175.1, on the reverse strand, counting down.
CGAGCTCTTTGACGTTTTTAGCGGCCTATGATTCGTCGCTGGACAGGAGGTGTTTGTACTCTTCCTCTGATATGATGTGCTGCTCTTCGGCGGCTTTTTCGCTGATCTCGGTGATGATGCCTTTGATTTCTTCTATGTTGTTGAGGAAATTTTCTCGCACCGTTTTGTAGTGGGTAAAGCGACTCTCCATATGGGCTGAGTGCCTGCTTTCGCCTTCAATGATACTGGTGAGCAGACTTATAATTTGAGCTTTGAGTCTCTGAATAGCCTTCAGGTTCTCTGCTCGGTTTACGATGATCGGACTCTCTTTCAGCAATCCGTATAGCTTTTCGATGGCAACGACGATAAAGAGGATCTCTTCGCTGATGTTTTCCAGAAAAAGCTCTCTGTCAATGTCGAGCTTCAGACAGTTGCGTAAGATTCGCACCTTCATATTGAGGAAGAAGATGTTATCACCGTAGTTGAGTTTGTGTGGCATGGCTTTCATCCTAAATTTCGGCTCTCATAAGATTCTACTTGACATTTGTCGGTGGTTTAGATAATTTTCGAGATGCCTCTTTATCCACCGAGAATAGCTTGGGTGGATCATTAAGACCGTAAGGAGGAGCATACAGAATGGCAAGTACTGCGCAGAGGCAATATGACGCGGTAATAATCTACCCGCCCGATGAAGAAGCTCTTAGCTCTGTAAAGACTTTGGTTACCGATGAGTTCAAGAGTGCGTCCGTCAAAATCCTAAAAGAAGAAGATATGGGAGTCAAGACCCTCGCGTACGGGATCAAGAAGAGAGATAGGGGTCATTACATCTGCTACAACATAGAAGCCGATCCGGGCACTATTAGGGAGCTCGAAAAATCCCTGAAAATGAAGCCGGAGATTTTGAAGTTCGTCTTTTTCCGGAAATAATAGAGAGCAACCAAATCCACGATTGAATCGGGCAGCTCGGAGTGACTTGGGGTTGGATCTGCTGCTCGAGACTTTGGATTTTGTTTGGAATAAAGTAAGAATGAGATGTAAGGAGGTGCCGCGTGGCGGATATTAATCATGTCGTTCTCGTGGGAAGGCTGACACGGGATGCGGAGATCAAATATACGAACACGGGAACAGCCATCAGCAAATTCTCCGTTGCCATCAATAGGCGTCGTAGGATCAATGACCAGTGGACTGACGAAGCCAACTTTTTTGATGTGGTGCTATGGGGGAGACAGGCCGAATCGCTGACGCCTTATTTAGTCAAGGGTAAGCAGATCGGCATTCAGGGAGAACTGCGGCAAAACAGGTGGGAGCAGGACGGTCAGCCGCGCAGCAGAGTGGAGATTAATGCATCGAATATTCAGCTGCTTGGGGGACGTCCTTCGGGACAGGGCGCTCCGGCGCCCGCGAGTGAGAGATCCGAAGATGAGTACGAAGTGGGACGAGACCAGGTCGATGATGGTTTTGATGACGATATTCCCTTCTAACAAACGAATCAGCATGAGCAAGGAGGAACCTTTTGTCTGACGAAAACATAGAAAAGAAGGATAATGATCAGTCTGGAAGCGACAGCCAAGAGTCTGCGGAGGATAGCCAAGAGTCTGCGGAGGATAGCCCAAACAGCACCGGTGCTGAAGCCGCTGCAGAGCAGCAGGATGTGGCGGGAGAAGAG
>CAZLRN010000175.1:0-4004 GCA_964561715.1 uncultured Spirochaetales bacterium | reverse complement strand
AAACAGCACCGGTGCTGAAGCCGCTGCAGAGCAGCAGGATGTGGCGGGAGAAGAGGCATCAACCGACACCGTGGAAACTGAAATGGCAGTGAGTGATTCGCCTGTAGATGTTGAAGAGACGGAATCAATTGAAGCTGAGAAGCCTGAAGCGGAAGAAGAGACGCCAGAGGGAGCGCGAGCGGAGGCTGAGCGCAGCCCGGCTGATCGCAGCCCGGCTGATCGCAGCCCGGGCGACCGAAGACCTTACCACGGATCAGGAGCGCAGAGATCCGGCTCGTACGGACGAGGCGGCGATAGAAGGTCCGAAGCAGACGGCGATCGTTCAAGAGGTCGGTATAAGGTTTATTTTCGTAAGAAGGTCTGCAAGTTCTGCACCAAGAAAATTGGCATTCACTATCTAGATTATGAGACTCTGAGAAGATTCACAACCGATCGTGGCAAGATGCTGCCTGCCCGGATCACGGGCAATTGTGCCAAACATCAAAGGCAGTTGGCAAAAGCTATCAAACGGGCGCGCTCGCTGGCTCTTCTTCCCTTTGCGACAAGATAGCCTGACTGTTTTATAAGAAACCTTCGATACGGAAGTGCAACAGGAAACCGTCAAATACTGGGCAAGGCTCACACTCTCCTCTGTCGTTCAAGTCATCCTGTATCATGCCGGGCTGTTTTTCTCGGTCCTTTTTATGATGCTGCTGATGAGAACCAGTATCCTGCAGATACCTATCTACTTTGTCTTCTTTCTCATTCCATTGCAGGTGCTGCTCATCCGAAAGGGAAGAGAGGCCTTTCTATCCAGCATCTTAATCTCCTTTGTGATTCTTATTCTCTTTCGACTGTATATGGCTTCTGCTTTCACGAGAAACATAGAGGAGATCACAATCACCAGGCCGGAGTTCTCCGTATTTAAAGAAGTGGGAGCCGTTGTTTTGCCGCTGATCAGTATTGAACTGGTCACGTTGGCTAGCCTGACTGCTGGATTAGCCGTGATAAACCTGTACCAAAATCCAAGATGGGGCACGCTTTCCAAGCTTCTTATGGCAACGGCGGGAGCGACAGGCGTCGGAATCATTATGACCCTGCTGCTTAGCACGAACAGGAGCTTTGTAGCAACCATGCAAAGGCTCTTTGCCGAAGCCATTCGAGCTTTTGGAGAGATGGTAAGCGAGGCGTCCGGCGGTCAGGAGGATACCATGGAATCCTTACTTCGCATCGACATGTCCAGACTTATGAAGGCTTTCTGGGCCTATGTGATCGGAGGATTCGCTTTTGGCTACTTTGTCAATCTTTCTATCACATGGTATGCGACAAAGATCTGGGAAGCACGCACTTACGGGCGAGAGGTAACGAGACTTGTCAATTTTCACGTTCCTGACAACTTTGTATGGCCTCTCATTGCATCTTGGGCTGTTGTGCTCTTGGGCTTGCGTATCGACCTTCACGGGGTCGAAATTGTTGCATGGAACGCCGGTCTCGTATTTCTATTTCTTTTCGGACTCCAGGGACTGGGCATTTTGCGACATTTTATGAGTAAGTTCCACGTGTCCCCGCGACTGAACTTATTGATCATCATTGGTGTCTTGGTCGTATTTTTTTTGCCTCCCTTGGCTATAGCACTTATTGTGCTTATCCCGGGTCTGGGAGTTTCGGAGGTTTGGATAAAACATAGAATGAAGAGAGAGGAGAGAGACGACGAATGAAAGTTATACTCAGCAGCGATGTGATCAACCTGGGTGAAGAAGGAGACGTACGGGACGTGGCCAACGGGTATGCCCGGAATTATCTTCTGCCTAAAAAGCTCGCCGTTCCGTACAACCAAGAAAATCTGCGGATTCTCGAATCAAAACGAGCATCCATCGAGAGCAGAAAAGAGGAAAAACGGAATGCGGCTTTGGGCCTTAAGGAGAGACTGGAAGCGGAGCAGCTTAAGTTTGCGATGACCGCTGGTGAGAATGGTAAGCTCTTTGGATCTGTGACATCCTCCCTGATCGGAGAGGAGCTCGACAAGCTCGGCTTCGATATAGACCGCCGAAGAATCGAAGTGCCGGAGGGGCATATTCGTTTTACGGGCGACCACGCTGTACGAATCAAGCTTTACGGTCAGGAGGAGGCGATCATCAAAGTACTAGTCGAGCGACTAGAAAGGTAACGATTCCTTGCTGGAGAGCTGGGGTAGGTATGAACGAAACGCCCCTCAAAGATAGGGTTCCCCCTCATAACCAAGACGCCGAAATCGCTACGCTCGGCGCCATGCTAATGGATGAGGACGCTACGGGAACCGTTATCCAGTTTCTCAGACAGGATGATTTCTATAGATCGGCGCACCGCAAGATCTTTCAAGCTATTATTATGCTTACGGATCAGGGGCAATCTCCGGACCTTATCACCGTCACAGAGCAGCTCAGATCATCGGGAGAACTCCAGGCCGCCGGTGGCGCTACCTATATATCGAGTCTGACTTCGAAGGTGCCCACCAGTGCGAACGTGGAGTATTACGCTAAAATTGTGCAGGACTGCAGTGTCAGAAGGAGACTGGCTCGAATTTCTGCTCAAATCATTGCAACCTCGCATGATGACACCATCGACTCGCGCCTTATTATAGAAGAGGCGGAACGGCAGATTTTTGAGATTACAGATGCTCGGCATTCCGGCGCATATCAATCCGTGAGGGAGATTATACCGCAAACCATATCTGCGATTGAAAAGCAGTTTCATGCAAAGGGCAGCTATACGGGGCTGGCATCGGGTTTTCCGGACCTCGATAATCTCACGAGCGGATTTCAAAACTCGGAGTTCATCATCATCGGAGCTCGCCCCTCGGTGGGAAAGACAGCTCTGGCCCTCTCGATGGCGGCCAATATGGCAATAAGGAGCAAAAGACCGATTGGATTTTTCACATTGGAGATGTCCAATCGGGCCCTCGTGCAAAGGCTTGTTGCCAGCGAAGCCAGACTTAGCTCCCATGCGATTCGCACCGGACTTCTCAAGCCATCGGATTTTCATAGCTTGACGGAGGCAGCAGGTCGCATCTATGATGCGCCGCTTTACATCGAGGATACTCCGAACTTGCCGCTACTGGATTTGAGAGCCCTGGCTCGAAGAATGCGATCGAAACATGCAATCGAGGCGGTCTTTGTCGACTATCTCACTCTTATTGCCTCTGAGAACAAGGATATTCCCCGTTATGAGCAGGTAGCGGAAATCAGTCGGTCGCTCAAGGCTCTCGCCAGGGAGCTGGATATTCCGGTCATCGCGCTTTCCCAATTGACCAGGGAGACGGAGGGTAAAAAACCCAACCTTGCGAATATTCGAGAATCGGGATCGATTGAACAGGATGCGGATGTCGTGATCTTTCTGCATCGGGAGAGACAGATAGACCGGGATGTCGACGAGGACAATCCCGAAGTTGTAACGGAGTTGATCGTGGCCAAGCAGCGCAACGGACCGGTTGGAAGCATCAAGCTGGCCTTCATTCCGAAGTATACGCGCTTTGAGACCCTCTCACCGGTGATACCTTGAGATCAGTCTCTTCGAACATCGGTCGCCTGGCTAGGAGAGTTTTTTTCTCTTCGCTGGGAGAATAAGAAAGTGATCGGCCTTTTCTGAGATATAGGCATTTTCGTTGGGGAATATGGCGATCCAGCTGTAATCCTTAAATAGATACAGATCCAGAATGACCCTCCGGCTTCGGCGATCCCAGACCGTTAAAGTCGAATCTTTGTTCAAAGCAAAGAGCAGCCGATTGGATACTCGTAGAGTTCTTGGAATATGCCTGGTAGCCTGATAGATCTCGATGTTTTCTCCGTCCCATGACTGTACTCTGTCGTGGCCGAGGGATGTGTACAGCGTCTTATTGGCTGCGTCAAACTCTAGAGAGGCAAAGAGATCTTCGCCCATGTAGCTCAAAATGGATCGGCTTTTTTCGAGATCCTTTCCATAGTGAGATTTAACACTAGTTTGTGTCATACCGCCCTTACGATCGATCGACAGCGTATACAGAATGCGAT
>CAZLRN010000174.1:0-8799 GCA_964561715.1 uncultured Spirochaetales bacterium | reverse complement strand
TTCCTGCGCAGCAGATCGAAAAGACGAGGCCGGGCGGCGTACCGTGGGACGCCGCCCGGCGGGGCGCAAAAGATCGCCCGGACTTCATGTTCCTAATTCCCCTGGCACCAATTCACGGCGTTGCGTATGAGCTTCTGAACCATCGAATGGCTTAGGACCTCGAGGGTGTGACCAGGGGTCAGGCAGCAGATGCGCCCTGCGCCGTGGGTATGCGCCCATCCGACTGGGCATGGACCGTGTTCGGTGGATTCACCAAGAAGCAGAGTCTCAGTATCGTCTCTGTCCAGTTCGACAAAGTACTGCTCGTCGGTGATCGAAAAAACCTCGATTCCCTTCAACAGGGGGTGTGCTGTGCTACCGGGAGTGATTCTTATGACAGGGTGATCCTTGGGATGGCGGAGAAATCGACCCTTCATCAAGGATCGAAATGTGACGCAATTTGGGTGAATGACGGTGCCTGAGTGCAGCACAATCAGACCGCCGCCCTTCCTCACGAACCCTTCTATGATTTTCTCGTAGGATTCTGTCATCCATAAAGCGTCGGGATCCTTTTGGGGATTGGTTTTCGTGTCCTTGAAAAGAACCAGAACATCTCCGGAATCCAGATTGTTCCATGGGATATTTTCTGGCAGGGTCTCTATGGCTATTTCCGCGAGGGAGCTGCTGCCTTCAGGCAGAGCCAGTTGAAGACCTTCCCGGATGTACTCCGGTGGGTGGTAAAAATCGCCTATCAGGGCATAGAGACGTCTCACGAAAGTTTCCTACCCTTCGACAAATCCCTTGAGTTTGGAAAGCCCCTCTTCGATCTGATCGAGATCGATCCCGGAGTACGCCAACCTGATGTAGGAGTCCGTCTCCCCGGGCAGGACTCTTCCAAAATGCAGACGCGTGCAGAATGAGACCCCCGTTTCTTTGAGAACCCGAGTTCGGAACTCATTCTGGCCTGATATGCCCTTGATTTTCATCGCTTCGGTGATGTTGGGGAAGAGGTAAAAGGTGGCGTTGGGACGGTAGCAGCGGATGCCGGCGATGGTATTCAGCATGTCGACGGCTCTATCCCGCCTCTCTTTGAGTATTTTCAAGATCTCTCTGTGTCCGTCCTGCGGGCCGGTGAGAGCCTCCACGGCCGCATGCTGGATAAAATGGCTTGTACAGGATTCGTCGTTGACGTTGAACTGGGAGATGGCGCCGACAAGATCTTTGGGACCAATTGCGGCGCCAATACGCCAGCCGGTCATGGCGTACTTCTTTGAGAAGGTATATAGGATGACACATCGATCGACCATGCCCGGAAGAGAAACCAGGGAGCGTGATTCGCCGCTGTAGCGGATATCGAAGTAAGCCTCGTCAACCAAAACATAGAGGTCATGATCCCGCGCTATGCGTGCGACTTCTTTCATTTCATCCTCTTTTGCCACGTAGCCGGTGGGATTGTGCAGATCATTGAAGATCAGCAACTTGGTTTTGGGCGTTATGGATCGAAGCATGTCGTCCAATCTGATCTCGAAGTTTTCCTCTCCTTCGTGAAAACCGTAGGGGATTGCTTTGCCGCCGTAGAAATTGATGAGAGATTCGTATATCGGAAATCCGGGATTGGGGTAGAGGACTTCGTCCCCTGGATTCATCAGGGCCAGCAGGAACTTGTTGATTACGGGTTTTCCTCCCGGTTGGATCGATACGCTCTCTATGCCATATGAAGTTCCGTGGGTGGAATTGACGTTGTCGGCCAGGGCCCGCTTGAGTTCAGGAATACCGGAATTGGGGCAGTATCCGGTCTTGCCGTCTTGTACTGCCCTCATCATAGCGTCGATGATGTTCTGTGGGGTTTTGAGATTGATATCCCCGAGATGAAAGGGATAGATCTTGACGCCGCTCTCCGCAAGGGCGGCGGCTTCGGCAGAAACGGCAAAAGCGGTTTCCGTACCTAATTTCGTGTAACGGTCAGCAAGTAGGGACATGGCTCCTCCTCCGATAGCGGTATTTATAGTGCAAATTAAGAAAAGATTAAACTAGAATTTTGCGAGATATGGGAAATATTTGATAGCAACCCCTTATCTTGACATTTGAAAAGGTTGGCATAAGATTATAATACGAGACAATCTTTATGTCCCTTTTGACCCAGGCGGAAAAAAGACTCAACCCCCCCTCGCAGAGAGACATCAACGAGCTGCTCAGAATCGTGGAAAACATCTCTCATATCAAAGATCTGGACTCCCTGCTGGAGACGATTCTGACCGAGGCGAGGCATTTCCTCAACGCCGATGCCGGGACCATCTATCTGGTGTCGGGAAATCGGCTTTACTTCAACTACGTTCAGAACGACACGCTTTTCAAGCAACCGGATGCTAAAGACAAATACATCAATTCCAACATGAGTATTGAAATCAACAAGACTTCCCTCGCGGGCTATGTGGCCGCTACCGGAGAGTCTCTGCTTATAGATGACGTCTATGATATCAAGAGCAATGTCACTTACAGACATAACGCCTCCGTTGACACAAAAACCCAGTACAAGACTGGATCGATCCTCGTTGTCCCGCTTATGACTACCGACGAATTGATACTCGGAGTCATTCAGCTCATCAACAAACTGGATGAAAAGAGACAGATCCTTCCCTTTTCGATGCAGGACCGGATCTATATCAGTCAGTTCGCGCAGAATGCCGCCCATGCTGTCGAGAAGGCCAAGCTATCGCGGGAGCTTGTCTTTCGAATGGTGGAGCTGGCAGAGCTCAGGGATCCCTATGAAACCACCCAGCATGCAAAAAGGGTGGGGGCCTACTCCATTGAGCTCTACAGGGCCTGGGCTCAGAGGCACGGAGTCTCTGAAAGGGAAGTGAGAGCAATCAAAGAGACCCTGTGGTCAGCGGCTATTCTTCACGATGTGGGAAAGATCGCTGTCAGTGATACGATTCTTAAAAAGAAGGGCGGACTGACTTACGAAGAGCGTATGGTGATGCGCTATCATACCGTTTATGGGGCGCGTCTCTTCAAATACACCACCTCCTCCTGGGATAAGATGGCTTCAGAGGTATGCCTGAACCATCACGAGCACTGGGATGGAACCGGCTACCCCGGGAAGATCGATGATATCTTCGCCGAAAAGGTGTACTTTGGGCCGGGGAAAAAGGGGGAGCAGATACCCCTTTCAGCCAGAATCGTGGCCATCTCCGATGTATACGACTCTCTCATTTCCAATCGGGCTTACAAGGACTCTTGGAAGGAGGAGAATGCTCTGAAGCACATCCATCTGGAGTCGGGCAAGCATTTCGATCCGGAATTGGTAGACCTCTTCATCAATATTCATGACGTCATCATGGCGATCCGAAACCGCTTCTCTACGCCGAAAGAATAGTAGCCGGGAGAGCAAAGGCAAATGCGGATATGGGTCGATGCTGACAGCTGTCATGCCGCTGTAAGGAAAATCATCATCAAAGCTTCGCGACGCCTCGATATCGTCGTTCACTTCGTAGCTAACATGCGACTGGATGTGCCGCTCTCGGATAAGGTGAAGGTGATACAAGTGGTGGAGAACGAAAACGCAGCAGACGATTACATAGCAGAAAACATTTGCGCCGACGATATAGCGATCACATCGGATGTTCCCCTTGCCTCGCGTCTCCTGCCTTTAGGGGTGGTAGTGATCAATCCACGGGGCAGCCTTTTCACCAGCGAAACCATCGGCGAGCAGCTTTCCATACGCAACTTTTCGACTCGTCTGCGGCAGATGGGCGTCGATACCCGCGATCCCGTTCAACGGAAACGCAATGCCGTGAAGGAATTTGCCGAGATCTTTGATCGCGAATTGACGCGGGCCATGAAGAAAGGATAGGCACCAAGGAATCGCTACGCGATTCCTGGACATCGCTTACGCCAATGCCTGGGAATCGCTACGCGATTCCCATGGCTTTTTCTTCCTCACTGAGGCATTCGTCGACGACCTGAATTCCCTCGTCGATCTGGTCACGGGTGATCGTCAGGGGGGGAGCGAATTCCAGAGCCGGACCCTGGTACTTGAAGATGATCCCCTTCTCCCTTCCCCTTTTTACGAGGCTCTCAAGGCCGCTTAATGGGAAGGCTGTTTTCTTTTCCTTGTCGGTCGTCATGTCCGCAGCGAGCCACAGACCTGTGCCCCGAGCCTCCCCCACTGTGGGATGATGCTCGAGTTCTTTCAGCCGCTCCAAGAAGTATTCCCCCATATCGGCTGAATTCTGGATGAGATTTTCCCTCTTCATGATTTCCAGATTCTTCAGGGCTGCCGCGCAGGCAACAGGGTGATTGCCGTAGGTGTGAAGATGCTGGAAGATGGTGATCGGCTCCTTGACTCGATCCGTGCATCCTACACCGCCGAGAGGAACATACCCGCTGGACAGGCCTTTTGCCATAGTTATGATGTCCGGCTCGATGTCGAAATGCTGTACGCCGAACCACTTACCGGTCCGCCCAAAGCCGCAGATGACCTCATCGATAATGAGCAGAATCCCGTGGCGATCGCATATCTCGTGTACGATATCCCAGTACTCTTTGGGAGGTCGATTGACGCCGAAACCCTGCTGGATGGGCTCGCCGATAAAGGCCGTTACCTGGCCCGGATCCTCGAACTCTATCACGCGTTCGATATCTCTGGCGCAGGCGACATCGCAGGAAGGATAGGAGAGATGGATGGGGCATCGATAGCAGTAGGGGGACTCTACAAATACGGTTCCGGGTGCCAAAGGCTCCATGATCTGCCTCATTTCGAGAGCCGTGCCCAGAGCCCGCAGCGCCCCGCCAGTAGAGCCATGGTAGGCTCCCCTTCTCGAGATGATCTTGTAGCGTCGCTCTTCACCCCCAAAGAAGTGGTGCTGGCGTGCGAGTTTGATGGCTGACTCCACAGCCTCCGAACCGTCGCAGACGAATGTGAACCGGTTGATCGGAGCGGGAGTGATTTCTACCAAAGCCTCCGCCAGGTTCGACGAGGGGAGGTTGCCGAATCGCAACGGGGTAAAGTAGGGAAGCTCCATGATCTGATCGTGCACGGCCTGGGCGATTTCCTCGCGTCCATAACCGACATGCACCGGGCGCGTGTTTCCTGATGTGAGATCTAGGTAGCGCCTCCCGTTTTGATCAAAGACGTGAACCCCCTCGCCCCGGGTAATGATCGGTACACCTTCACGTATGACCTCCTCCGGGGTTCGGTGCAGAATGAGGTGTTTGCTCAGAGAGATGTTTTTTTGTTTTCCAGTACTCATTGATCACTCCTCAGCCCTGACAGCATTTTTTGGAAAAATATGTGAGTTATTCTTTCATTTTCCCGATTTTACTGATCTGTTCAATAAATAATCTCAGAATTGGCGGAAAGAACATGAGCCGAGTTGACTGCATCTGATCGTGGTGATTAGATTAAAGCTAATATTAGTAAGCAGAAGGAGTGCTACGAATGCGGACTTACAGAATATTTCTTTTCCTGGTAGTAGCGTTGTCGTTTTTTGCAGTAGGTCTTTATGCACAGTCCCACGATATCCTCTATCCCACCCTCGTCGATCTTCCGGGATGGAACGGAGAAGAGCCCGAGGGGATGAAGATGGACATGGGGGGGATGAAGATGATTAACGCCCATCGGCGTTATACGCAAGCCGATAAAGAGCTCAATGCCATGATCGTCATTGGAAACCCACAGATGGCTGGGGTGGCTCCCCCTCAGCAGGACACCGGTAAGATGGAGACGGATCAAATAAAGATATCAGCAGAAATGATCAAGGGATATCAGGCTCAGATCGTTTTTAACAAGGTGGATAAGGCAGGAGGTGTCACAATCATTCTCTTGCCTGGCCAGGACGGTGGAGCCTTTTTCCTGCTGAGCTTCGAAGGCATGACGGACAGTGATGCTGTGGGATTGGCACAACGCTTTGACTGGAATCTCATGAAGAGTAAGGCGCAGCAGTTTAAATAGAGCCTCTACGGGCTTTGATGCAATTCCCTAGAGCAGGTACTGCTCTAGGGCAAATACTCTTTGGCCCATTCTATGATTGCGGGATAAACCCGGCACCCGACTCAGGCTTCGAATTCCTTTTTTACCTCGGCAAACTTTTCCACGACAAAGTCCAACTCGTCTTTTGTGTGGGCGGCCGAGATTTGGGTGCGGATGCGTGCCTGTCCTTTAGGCACCACAGGATAGGAGAATCCAATCACGTAGACGCCCAGTTCCAGAAGCTTCGCGGCCATATTCTGTGCCAGCACGGCGTCCCCCAGCATGATGGGCACAATGGGATGATCTCCCTCCGATATGTCGAATCCTGCGGATATCATCTTTTTGCGAAAGTAGACGGTGCTCTCCGTCAACTTGTCTTTGAGGCTCGTATCTCGTTCCAGGAGATCCAGTGCCTTCAGCGAAGCCGCTGCGATAGTCGGCGCAAGGGAGTTCGAGAAGAGGTAGGGCCGTGACCTCTGGCGAAGCATTTCGACGATCTCACGACGGCCTGAGGTGTATCCCCCGCTGGCACCCCCGAGGGCTTTGCCCAGAGTGCCCGTTATGATATCGATTCGGCCCAAGACCCTTCGGTATTCGTGGCTCCCACGACCTCTTGCTCCCAGAACTCCGACTCCGTGACTGTCGTCGATCATCACCATCGCGTCGTATCGATCCGCCAGGTCGCAGATCTCTCCGAGTTGGGCTATGGTTCCGTCCATGGAAAAAACGCCATCTGTCGCGATGAGTCGAAAGCGGCAGTCCCTGGCCTCTTTCAGCTTCGCCTCCAGGTCCTCCATGTCTGAGTTTTTGTATACAAAGCGCTTGGCTTTGCACAGGCGCACCCCGTCGATGATGCTGGCGTGATTCAGAGCATCGCTGATGACCGCGTCTTCGGCGGTTAGTAGAGTTTCGAAGAGTCCCCCGTTTGCGTCAAAGCACGAGGTGTAGAGAATGGTATCTTCGGTTTCGAGATAGGCGCTTATCCTGGCTTCAAGTTCCTTGTGAATCACCTGAGTCCCGCAGATAAAGCGGACCGACGAAAGCCCGTATCCCCACTTTTCCAGACTCTCCTGCGCGGCCTTCACGACTTCGGGATGGGATGCCAGTCCAAGATAGTTATTGGCGCACATGTTGATGACTTCGCCGCCCGTCGCCACGCGAATCTTTGATCCCTGAGGGCCTGTAATCACACGTTCGTCCTTGTAGAGCCCGCTCTCTCTGATCTCCTTGAGGTTTTTTTGGATCTCTTTTCGAATGCTCCCGTACATGGGACCTCCTAAAGGTTTTCCCAGTTTAGGATCACCTTGCCCGATTTTCCCGATCTCATAACGGCAAAGGCCTCCTCATACTCATCCAATTCGAAACGGTGGGTAATCACTCTGGAGATATCCAGGCCTGTGTGAATCATGGATGTCATCTTGTACCATGTTTCGTACATCTCGCGGCCGTAGATGCCCTTTAGGTGGAGTCCGTTGAAGATCACCGTGTTCCAGTCGATCTTAGTTTCCTGGGGCTGGATGCCTAGCAGCGCGATCTTGCCGCCGTGACACATGTTGGCGAGCATTTCCCGAAGGGCATCTGCGTTGCCTGACATCTCGAGCCCCACGTCGAAGCCCTCCAGCATTCCCAGAGTCTTCTGCGCTTCTGCTATGCTCGTCCTCTGGGGATTGAGCGTCATCGTGACGCCCATTTTTTTTGCCAGCTCCAACCTCCAATCATTGATGTCGGTTATCACGATATATCTGGCACCGGCGTGCCTGACCACCGCCGCAGCCATGATTCCGATCGGACCCGCGCCGGTAATGAGAACGTCCTCGCCCAAGACATCGAAGGATAGGGCCGTGTGAACCGCATTTCCAAAGGGATCGAAGCAGCTGATGATCTCCTTGGGTATCTTGGGATCGGCGTACCAGACGTTGGTGACGGGAATGCAGAGGTATTCGGCAAAGGCGCCATCCCTGTCGACGCCCACGGCGCTGGGGCGATGGCAGAGATGCCTTCGGCCTGCGAGGCAGTTACGGCAGTGACCGCACACGAGGTGTCCTTCGCCGCTGACGAGATCGCCGACTTTGAAATCGTGAACGTTATCCCCCATCGCTGATACGATACCCACAAACTCGTGGCCCACGACCATGGGAGTCTTGATGGTTTTGCTCGCCCATCCATCCCATTCGTAGATGTGCACGTCTGTACCGCAAATGGAGGTCTTTTGAATTTTGATGAGAACATCGTTGATGCCTATCTCAGGCACCGGCACTTCTTCGAGCCAGATGCCTGGTTTGGCGTACTTTTTGACAAGGGCTTTCATCTTTTTCATGTTTTCTTTCTAAGTTACAGAGATCCTGTGGATTGTCAATCCTGGCGCCTGGAGAGTAATATATACATAGACAAAAATGAGCGTGGCGACGCGAGCAGAGCTCGGAAGTAAAGTGTTTTTCCTCTATCCCCACAGCGTTATCCGCGATCGTCTTGTCGAGCAGATTATCAACAATGAGTACGAGGTTTATCTGATCAAAGATCACGTCAGGCTCCTGATGCTTCTGGAGCGTTTCGACAACGCCATCGTGTTTGTGAACATCGATGATGCCTTGCCGGAGCCAGAGTGGGAGAAATACATCAGGGGAATATTAGAAAACGAAAAAACCAGAGGGATTCGCATTGGTATTGTGACCTATTATGAGAATGCCGAGCTGGCACAGAAGTATCTCATGGAACTGCAGGTGCCATGCGGATTCATCGTGCTCAAGGTTGGAATCGAGACGAGCACAGGCATTATTCTCAGGACCCTCAAGGCGAATGAAGCCAGGGGTAGAAGAAGATTTGTCCGCGTGGACTGCACGGGATCCCGC
>CAZLRN010000173.1:0-8801 GCA_964561715.1 uncultured Spirochaetales bacterium | reverse complement strand
ATCCAACAAATCGTTTGAGCAGATTTGGCTTTGCCAAACTGCTCAACTCACCGTTCAGCGGCGCTTCGCGCTACTGAATGGCATTATCTGCGCTTCTTTTTGGCAGTAGCATGAAAACTTTGCAAACAATTAAGAACCAGCAAAAAGACGAGGTTGCTCGCTATCGCCGTATTGTTGAAAAAATCGTAGAAGAAAAAATCCGACCCTGCAAAAACATAACCGGCGCTATGCTTAGCGGAAGCGTATCAAGAGGCGACGCCCGAAAGGCTCCATTCGGATTAATGATTGATCTCGTAATAATAGTTAATAATCGTGATGATATCGACCTCGAAGAAATATTTGGCCCCGATACAGAACCAAAGATTCCCTATCACTGTGTTCCGATAGAAGACATCGGCCTGCAAATTGAATTGACGACGTCAGAGGAATTAAAAAACATTAGGTCGCGCTCAGAACCCGAGATATTTGCCAGATTAGAATCGGACATTGTTTTCGATCGCGCCGGCTACCTGCAAGAATGGAAAAAGGCGTCTTTCACAATTACAGATGATCAGAAAAAGAATCGCGCACTCAAGCAGTACTTCCGCTACCAATACCTGACAGGAGAATATCGATACGAGAAGTGGTCATCTCGGAACGCTTGGATTCAACTGGCACAAATTGCCTGTGAAGCTATAGAGTGTTACTGCAATTTCCTTTATTGCATAAATGGATGGTTTATTCCCCGCAAAGATTGGCTTATATACCTTACATATGAGCTTTCAGAAAAAATACCAAGCCATGAAAAAAAAATGCGTGTGCTGTTTTCAGGTGGACCTAACGAACCTGATATATGCAATAAGTTTTCACACCTTGCTGAGATAGGTAAATGGATGTCAGCGTACTGTAAAGGAGAAAATTGGATCGATTGAAAAGCAATAATTTGAAGGAGTCTAACGGCAAAGCGGTAGAACGCAATTTAACGAGACTGTCGCAAAACCCGACTACCGAAGTTGATGGTAGTCGATGGACCTCATGGCGATCTGATCTATAGAGGAATGGCTTTGAGTGGTAAAGTGAGTTTAGGGCCCGGCGAATCCTCGTCAGCCGGCTGCCAAAGAGTTGATCAATCCGGTGGTAGCGATTTTCTCGATATTGTGTACCAGGGTGAAGTACAGCCACTGGATTCGGATCTTGCTTCTCCCGCACATTGTGAATCGACGCATGGCCTTGGAGGCTGTGATGTTGGCGAACACGGGTTCCACGATACCCATGCGCTGCGAGTACATCCGACGACCTTCGCTCGTGTCTATCTTGTCTCTCATCCGTTGTGCGTAGGTCTGCGCCGACTCCTCGGCGACAAACAGACACCGTCGAGTACCTCTCGCCGTCAGACATCGAGAGGAAAACTCACAGATCGAGCAGTCGCGAACGTGCACCTCATAGCGTCTTCCTCTCCTTCCTTTCACGGTTGCATGGGTACGTGACTTCAGTCGTTTCCCGGCCGGACAACGATAGGTATCGGTGCTCTCATCGTATATGAAATCCTGCTGCGTGAAGCGCTGATGCTGTGCGCGACGCCTGCGATTTCTTTCCTCGAAGCGGGGATCCCGATTCCGAAACTGGTTGTCCGGAATGTAGCCGTCGAGACCCGAGTCGAAGAAAAACTGCGCATTCGCCTCGGTAAAGTAGTTTGTGTCGGCAAGAAACGATGCACCACTCGCGTTCTTAACGCCTGCCCTCCGTAGCGCTTGAAGCCCCCGCCGGATCATCCGTGGCAACAGCGGTGCTTCGTTGATCTGACCAATCGGCTCGGCGTGCACCACGATCTGATGCTTCGCGTCTACCAACGCCAGGGCGTTGTAGCCTTGGATGAATCCCGATCCGGCCTTCAACTTCGCACTCTCGTTGTCGGTAACGTTGCTCTTCACTTCCTTTCCCCCCACCCCTTGACGGGGTTTATGGGTTGCCAGAAATTGCTTGATCCGATCCACTTGACCCTTATATCTCTCTGCTCGCCGTGGCGGATCAGATCTCTGCTCATCATCGTCGTCCTTATCGTCGTGTTCACGGTGCTCTTCGATCATCGAAGAAAGCCGCAACTCGAGCTTTTCTATCTTCTTTCGCAACTCAGCGTGTGTACCAGTGTGTTCTTTCGCAGCATTCGATGGAATCTTACATCCATCCAGAGCAAACACCTCCGCCCCTATCAACTTTCCCTGCGCCGCAACGAGCAGCACGTCACGAAACACTTCGCGCATCGCCACACCGTGAGCTACAATGAATCTGGCAATGGTGGCATGGTCGGGATGTATGTCACTGCACAGCGCCATAAACACAATGTTCGTTCGACAAGCACTCTCGATTTGTCGCGATGAGATCATCCCTTTGGAGTAAGCGTAGAGAATGACTTTCAGTAGCGCTTTTGGATCGTACGCTGGCCGCCCCCTCTCATCATTGCAATAAAGGTCGTCAAACCTACTGGTGTCGACCTCGTGGTCGATAATCCAGTCAATAGCATGTTCGATCGTCCCTGGTATCAGCTGCTCGGCCAGGCACACCGGAACCATTAAGTTTTGTCGTTCGTTTCCTCTGTAGTGTGGCACGTACCCCTCCCGACACTCATCCTATCAGGAATCCGTCCAGTGGTCTCGAGTCTGGACATCCGCAAGGTTTTGCGACAGACTCAACATCTCGTTGGACCAGATTTGGCTATTGTCACGCGACTTGCAGGTCGCTTCGCTCCGGGCAAGCCGCGCGCCAAAGTCTCTGCTGGACACACGGTTTTAGAGGTGGGTTGCGGTACTGGCTACTTCACTGTCCCGCTGGCTAACTTGATTGGCGATCAAGGGTGTTTGGTCGCAATAGATGTGCTCCCCCAGTCGGTCGAATTGGTATCAAGGGAACTGAAGACCGCGGGGTTGAACAGCGCTCGCGTAATTAAAGCTGACGCTATGGACACTTGTTTCGAGGCTGGAAGCTTTGATGTGGCACTGTTGTTTGGAGTTATCCCTGCACCCATGTTGCCCCTGAATCGGCTCCTACAGGAAATGCACCGAGTGCTTAAGGCCGACGGTAGCATGGCGGTCTGGCCCCCGATCCCCGGTTGGTTACCCCAATCCATTATTCGATCCGGACTATTCACCCTCTTCGGGAAGCTAAATGGAGTCCACCGCTTCAGGAGGTGCTAAGAGGTAGAAGAATTGATCGGATTGGGCGCCCAATCAACCAAGTTGAAATGCCATTGGCGCGGCAACTCATCCTTTCCGTTGAGTAGCATTTCATGCTGCAGATATTAGCGAAGCAAAACAGCAGAGTTAAATGCCGTAACGACCAAATGTAAGAAAAGCGAAAGATATGCTCGTGCAAGAAGAAATCGAAATTCTTAATAGGGAAGTTGTTCTGACTGGAAGATAAAGTGCACTGAAAATAGCCTGAAGAGGAAAGGAGAATATGCAGACGATGAAATGGAGGAATATTCTCTGGAGCGCGCTCATGACCATCCTGTGTATTATTTGTTTTCCAGCTAATCCTCTCGTTTTAACAGGAATTATTAAAGTGAACTCATACTTACCATTAATTATCCTTGGTGCTGTAGTATGGATATTCGGCATGGTATTGGTCATGGCGCCAATAATCATATTCCCACGAAGAGGTGGGGTTCCGAAGGGCAAATCGTTTGTAAATACCACTCGACTGGTTGATACCGGGATTTATGCCGTGGTCAGGCATCCGCAATACACCGGTGGAGTCTACGCAATATTTATAACCACATTTTTATTGTTCCCGCATTGGCTATTCTTGATGCTCGGTGCGATAGGCACTGTAGTTGTTTGCTTGAGCTGCAGAGAGGAAGAACAGCGTCTTATTAGGCAGTTTGGTGATGAATACGTAGATTATATGAAAAGGGTGCCGAAAATGAATATCTTTCTAGGGATAGTGCGATTAGTTCGTAAAAGATAACGATTATCACTATAATGATTGCCCAAAATGGCGCTTGAGTTGACCGCGAAGGTCCTCTTGGGGACTTCTGGTGTACTTTGTAGAACAACGAGCACAACTCACGGCTGCGCGGCAACTCAGCTTTAAGATATGCTGGCGCAAGGAGGTACTGGATGGTAGAGCAACCGCAACGCAGCGAATCTCTGGTCGAGGGGTCAAGCACGAACGGGCTCGGTGCAATCTCAATCGCCCATCCTCCTGGTACCTTCGCGCTTACTCCGGCCAGCCTCGTCGCGATCGACGCAATAGCGTCTAATCAAGACCGCCTTTCGGGATCGGGTGTCGACTGGGGCACAGGATCGGGGTGTCTCGCGATCCTAGCCTCCAGAATCGAGACCGTTGACCTCGTCATCGGTCTGGATATGGTTCCCGCCAACGTCGAGATTGCCGGGATCAACGCCTTGCAAAACGGCGCCAAGGAAAAGACCCGGTTCATGGTCGCCGACTCGTACTTACCCCAATCGGAGGCGGACCGCGACTGCCTTCAACGCCTACGTGGTAGGACAGACTTCATTCTGGCAAATCCTCCGGCAAGTGATTGCGGCGATGGCTTTGACTTCCGGCGAGTCGTCTTGGACGGTGGCCGCGAGCATCTTAAGCCGGGTGGAGTCGTGTTTCTGAACATCTCCTCGCAGTATGGGGGCGAGAGAATCCATCGGCTGGTCGAAGATGTTCCCGGCTATGAGTACGACGGGATCGCGTCTACCACGGACTGGACTCACTTTGACCTGAGAAGACCTGATCTGCTGAGGTCCCTACGCCTATACGCAGCCGAAGAGAAGCGCGGCGGCTACCCGTACGAGTTTCGCGGCTTAGGTACCAACCGCCCGGAGAGCGCACAAGCGGCGCTTCTTGCTTTCGAGACCAATGGGACGAGTCCTATGATGATGTGGCAGACTCACCTCTTCGTAAAGAGATGAGTGATGGGTGACTTAGTGAAATTGAACAGAGGAAGTCGAATATCATGTCCAAAATTGCAAATGAGATGACTGCTGCCGACGCTGTCGAGATCGTCAAATGGCTTGAGGACAATAGCATTGGAGTACATGTTGATGGCGGCTGGGGAGTAGATGCTCTTCTAGGCAGACAAACCCGTCGACATTCAGATCTGGACATTGTCGTTCAGCATAAGGATGTACCAATGCTTAGAAAGCTCTTCGAATCACGAGGCTATCAGGAAGTACCGCGGGATGACTCTTGGGAATGTAACTTCGTCTTGGCTGATAAAGCAGGCCATGAAGTGGACGTTCACTCATGCACCTTCGATGCGCACGGGAATAATATCTCCGGTGTTCCGTACCACATCGACTCCCTTAGAGGAACCGGGACTATTGCCGGCCACAAAATCAACTGCGTCCCACCGGATTGGATGGTCAAGTTTCATACAGGCTATGACCTCGATGCAAATGACTATTTGGACGTAGCAGCTCTCTGTCAGCAATATGGGATTGAAATGCCTTCTGAATATGCCAAATTCTTGGAGAATGAAAAGTAATGACAGTGTGCGCATTTCACTCTCCTCTTTGCCAACGGGCATTGGCCATCTCGGCGCGACTGGTCAGCGGAGCTGTTTTGTCGCCATCTACGTGTGGTCGTAAAGAGCTGGCAGGGCAAGAAGTCCGCGGCTTACCAGCGCATCGGTCTCAGCCGGATCGCTTCTGAGCAATCGCTCGGATCTCGGCCATCTTCGTTTCACTAAGCGGTTCAAAGGAGCTGGCGATACGGACATTCTCTTCGAGATGGGAGACATCCGAAATGCCCACAATCGCCGTCGATACCTGGTAGCTCAGGACGTAGGGCAATAGCTGGCGCATGGGGAGGCCCCGCTCGATCAGTGCGCCGCGAACGACCACCTTCATGGCGATCACGCCAACCTCTTTCTCTTGGGCGACGCGGAAAAACCGGTCCAAGTCTTCGTGGTCGTCCATGACTTCTCGAGCTGCATTGAGGGTGATCAGCGCGCAGTCATACGGATAGTCGTTCAGGGCATCGGCAAGCACCCGGGAGGAGTGTCCCGACACGCCGATATAGCGGATCACCCCCTGGTCGCGAAGGCGTTCAAAGGCCTCACGGGCGCTGTTCTTCTGCCGAAGCTGTTCCAGTTGTGCAAAATGGCCGAGGAAATGATGCTGATACAGGTCAAGGTGATCGGTCTGCAGGCGCCGGAGGCTTTGCTCGACCAACGCCATCGTTCCGTCGTAGGTATAGTTGTGGCACTTTGAGGCCAAAAAGACCTCGTTTCGACGGTTCTTCATCACCGTGCCAATGTTCAGCTCACTGGCTCCGTCGCCGTACCACGCCGAAGTGTCGATGTAGTTGACTCCAAGATCAATGGCTCGGTTGACGATCTCAACCGCCTTCTCGTGCCGATCGTGCTTCGACACGGTGAACAATCCACCCAGCCCGTAAATGCTTACCTGACGCCCCGTCTTGCCCAGAGGTCTTTTGGGTATGGTCATTTTCGACTCCAAAACTGCTCGCATTGTCGCACCATGTCCTCCTCGTGTCAAACGAGACAAATCCCTGAGTGATACAAAGGATGCCCCATCGGACGCTGCGTCTGGACCTCTCGACTAGCCGAGGCGGCTCACCAGGGCGAAGACGACATAACACAACGCTGCACAGAGACGCCTTCTCTGAGCTACCACGCCTGCGAAGCCGTTTGCGAGCTTATCGTTATGCAGGAGTATGAAATGCTAAAGAATGGGATAAAGGTCGTTAACAAGAAAGGATTGTACTATGTTGTCGAAGATGGAGATAAACTGCGGGAATTTATACCTTGGCTTGGAGATGCATTTTCGTTCCTATATGATTTCATCATGAAAAATGTGTTCTCGAATTAGCTACAGGCAGCGGCAGTGCCGTCAAGTGCGGATGAACTGCCCTTCGCTGACAATTTTTTTAATACTGTCCTTTGTATTCAGAAGAGGAGTTGGAAAGAATATGCAGAGAGAATGGTTTAGCCTACGAAACTATTCCCTCCGAAAATGGGGCTTTGATTTATTTCAGGGCAACTTACAGCAATAGCTAAATCTAGAATAGACTATTTGTATAGCAAATCGGTGCACTGGATTTTTGCTCCGCTGCGCCGTGCAAATACCAGTGAGCTCAGTTGTTATCTGGAGCTTAGTAGGAGGTGATGGATGAAAGCAATTGATATTTCTGATAAGCTCTCACAGTTCTCAGACCAATGGGCGCCCAAAATCATCGCTCAGTTAAATGATTACCACATTAAGCTGGTAAAGATAGCTGGAGAGTTTGTCTGGCATAGCCATCCCGAAACTGACGAAGTGTTCTATGTCTTGGACGGAGCTATGGTGATCCAAATGCGTGACGGTAATGTCGAGCTCAATGCTGGGCAATTGTTTGTAGTTCCAAAAGGCGTCGAACACAATCCTTGCGCTGGAGCTGAATGCCATATGATGCTGATTGAACCTGCAGGAACAGTCAATACGGGCGATGCAGGGGGGGATAGAACATCAAGTGTTGAAGATTGGATATGAATTCGCAGTAGACTAATGGCGAAAACCTGATCGGAACTTATGCTTTCCCTTGGGAGCAAATATGAAACGGGATGAGTTCGAGAACGCCTTGGTGTATGGTATTCCAGGTATGGACAAGGTTGTTGTGAAGAGCGTTGAGTACCAGAACATCCGCGGCAAATCCTATGCGATGGACGTTTACACTCCGGTTGGTGCGCCTACTGGTAAGCTACCAGTAGTCGTATTCGTCATGGGGTACCGTGATTCGGCCTTTACGAGGCTATCGGGTACGCCTCTCAAGGACTTTCCAGCGTACCGATCCTGGGGAAGACTTGTGGCTGCCTCACAGATGGTCGGGGTGACCTACCAGACCGAGCAAGTCGACGATCTAGAGCATGTGGTGGAGTACGTTCGAAAGCATAGCAGAGCACTGGAAGTCAATCCGGAGAAGATGGGCATCTGGGCTTGTTCCTCCAACGCGCCGACAGCTTTATCTTACATGATGCGTGGCATGGAATCACTCAGATTTGCGGTGTTCTACTATTCCTACATGCTAACGCCAGACAACAAGTATCGCAAGGATATCCGCGCCAATTGTCTTGAGCGTGGTTGCTATGAAAAAGACCTCCCTGACGTAGAAATGATACGTGACGACGTGCCCATGCTGATAGTCCGGGCCGGCCTCGATTCGCTGCCGAACCTCAACGAATCTATAGATCACTTCGTATCCGTGGCGCCGAAAGCAGCACAGATTAGGCTAATCGATTACCCTAACGGAATACACGGATTCGATATCAAACGCCGCTGGGACACGACTCTGGACGCCAGAGCGCCCGAGATAGTGGCTGAGACGATAGATTTTATGAGGGTAAGGCTCGTCAATTCCTGAGTTCTACCTCATATCCTTGCACAACGGCGACTCGCGACAGCCGCTGGTGGATTTTCCGGCCGCTCTGCTCAGCGTTATGTTCTACAGGCTTACAGGATGCATTATGAAAAAAAGTTCTGAAAATAGCCGGATTAATGTAATGTGAAGGAGACCCATGAAGGCGATCATATGTACAAAATACGGACCACCGGACGTTCTTCAGCTCAAAGAGGTCGAAAAACCTGTTCCTGAGAAAAATGAAGTACTGATAAAGGTATGTGCGGCAGCAGTAAACGCTACAGATCCTGTGTTTCGAAAGGGCGAGCCGTTTATATCCAGATTTTTCACTGGTCTGCTCAAACCCAAAAATGCCATACCGGGCGACGTGTTAGCCGGGGAAATCGAAGCAGTCGGCGAAAATGTGAAATTATTCAAGAAGGGCGACCAAGTTTACGGAGCTACCGGTTTCG
>CAZLRN010000172.1:0-8811 GCA_964561715.1 uncultured Spirochaetales bacterium | reverse complement strand
ACGAAACGGACAGACTGGTCCGACGGTGTCGAAGCGACGGCATCTCCCTCGAGAGTCTCAATGTCCACCGGCTGAATATACTTCTGGCCTATCTCCGCCTCAAACGGTATCTCAGAGCGCATAAACCGGATCTCATCCATTCACACCTGGGACGGGCCGACATCCTCTGCTCTCTCTGCCGGAACCGCGAGGCTCGCCTGATTACGAACTTCCACAACCTCAGATCAGGCTATTCGGCGCTCTCCCGGCTTGCCTACCGGCTCACCGAGGGAAGAGTGGATATCCGCCTCTGCGTATCGAATGCCGTCGAAGAATCCTGGTATTCGGGTCGTCCCCTCACGAGTCTTCACTCCGTCGTTTACAACTGCGTCTACAGAAAGCGGCTCGAGTGTTTCGAGGATCGGAACGCAATCAGAGCCCGCTATGGTCTCGGAGAGCAAGATTTCGTGCTGCTGAACATCGGTAGGATGACGGGGCAAAAGGGCCAAATGCCATTGGTCCAGACTATGAAACTCTTGGTCGATCGGGATTCCCACTTTAAGCTGCTCATATGCGGTCGTGGTCCGTTGGAGCGGGATCTAAAGGCGGCGATTTCTCGGGCCAGTCTGGAGGATCGTGTGATCTTACCGGGATTTGTTCCCGATGTTGCCGAGCTATTTGCGATCGCCGATCTCTTCGTCACGATCCCGCTCTTCGAGGGGCACTCCGTAGCGATCGTGGAGGCCATGGCAAGCGGTACGCCGATCCTCTGCTCCCACAACAGGAGCACCAGCGAAATGCTCCAGCCGGACATAGAGGCCCTCTTTGTGCAGCGAGATGACCCGCAGCAGATCGCTGCAGCCGTAATCGCCATGGCCGGAGACCGGGCTCTGAGAGAACGACTCGCGAGAAACGCCTTCGCCAAGTACCAGAAGTATTTCACGCCACGGGCAACGGCATCGGGATACCTCGAGATCTACGCCGACTTGATGAGGTCGCCGGGATCAGCAGGATAGGGATTCGATCGTCCCGATATAGGCATCTATGACGCGCTCTATATTAAACTCCCGCAGCACCTTCTCCCTTCCCCTTCTGCCCATCTCCCGCCTCGCTTCGGCGCGCATGCTTATGAACCGCTCCAGAGCCTCGATCAGGGATTCCGGCCCGGGTTTGAACAGATACCCATTGAGCCCGTGGTCCACGATCTCGCGGCAACCCACGTTGTCTGAGGCAATGATGGGTTTGCCCATGCTGGCGGCTTCGAGGAGGGACCTGGGAACACCTTCCCCGTAGCGGGTGGGAAGAACGACGCAGTCCGCGTTTCGGATGAACTCGCTCACATTGTCCGTTGCTCCCAGATACTTCAGAGCGCTGTTCGTCAAATGGGTCTTGATGAATTGCGAGGTCAATCCGTCCCGGATGTCGTCTACAGGGAATCCCAGGAGCTGAAATTCCACCGTTCCGTATCTCTGGCTCAGGATCTCCGCCGCCTGCATGAAATCGCTGATCCCCTTTTCCCAGATGAGCCTCGAGAGCATGAGAAATACCAAGCTGCAGGTGGCACGGGTTCGACGCATCGGCCGGTACTTCTCGACATCGACTCCGGCTCCAGGAATCAAGCTCGCTTTTACAGGGTCGACAAGACGCTTCTCTACGAACAACGAAAGGTCCTCCACGTTCAGAAAGAACACGTGCCTAGCATACCGAAAAGAGACTCTGTATAGGATCCGAACAATTGCTCTCACACCATACTTGTCGTCGAAAGCTGCCCCGAGACCCGAAACGTTGTTGATAGCCGGGATGCCCAGAATCCAAGCTACGATGGAGCCGTAGATGTTGGGCTTGGTCGTGAACTGCACTACGCAGGCGGGTCTCAAGCTGCGGTATTTGACCCAGAGATTGATTAGTGTACCGAGATCTTGAAAGGGATTCCGTCCTCGGGAGAAAAACTTCATCGCACGGCACTTGCAGCCGAGGCTCCTGAGCTTGGAAACGTATCCGTCTGCACCGGAAACGGCAACGACTCTAACACCCCGCTCCAAGAGTCTCTCGATAAGCTCTGGTTTGAAGTTGTAGAGATACCAAGAGGTGTTGGCTGCAAAGACGATCGTTTTGCCTGGTAATCTCATGCTAAACAGAGAGGATTCAACCGCCGCTGTACCAATCCGAAAGATCCAGCTGCAGCATCGATTCGAGTCTCTCTATATCACGGCGATAGAGCTCTGTCAAATGAGAGCGAATATCCTCCCCCAAGGTCGCCGGCTCACGGGCAACTCCGAAGAGCCGGCCTATATTAAGCCCTTTCGCGAAATTCACCAGCCAATCGATATCCAGTCTCCTCAGCCTTTCGGCAGACCGCTTCGCAAAGGCGTAGGCCTTTCTAGCCTTCGGCATTCGCACCGGATTGATCTTCTCGCGCCCAGCATTCTCAGGAAATAGCCGGGTATCGACGTCGAGAAAGGAGGCCAAAAGGCTTTTGGTGGCCTCGAGATCTTTCACAACCTTCTCGAAAACCAAAAAGAGAAATCTATTCCTGTCGAAGAGCCGGAGGTATCTCTCCACGAAACGACTGTAGAAGCCTCGATCGATGATCTCCCTGCCGATCGCTGTCGCCTCGCCGTAAGCCACCTCTTCGAAAGCCTGTGAGCAGATCCCATCTCTCGAGACCAAACGATAGTGGGAATAGGCCCTGTCAGCCGGATTGCGCAGGATGACAATCAGTTTTACGTACGGGATGGTATCCCGGATCCTCGCCGGACAGGGCTCCTCATAGAGGTAGTCAGGTGTGACCTCCCCTACGGCTCGATACCCTGCCTGCCCCGCCGGAAAAAACCGCTCGTACCACCCGATTCCCCTTTTATAGTACCAATCGAAGAAATGAATTTCCTTTCTTCTCTTTGGCATGTAGATCTGAGCATGGCCCTCCAACATATGGTGAAGCCACGTCGTGCCTGCACGCTGCGCGCCGATACAGAGAAAGTTTGGCAACACGTCTTACCTAAGGCCCATTACTTCGAGGTATTCGTCAGCAATGTGTCTGATATCAAAATCGGCGGCTCGATTTTGCAGTTCCATAGGATCCATTGGATATTTTATGCTATTAATAATCGCCTCTGCCATAGCCTTGGAATCTCCAATAGCTACAAGCCTGCCATACTGCCCATTATCCAAGACCTCACTCGGTCCTCCGGGGCAATCAGTGGCGACAACCTGTATTCCCAGAGCCAAAGCCTCGACCAAAACGATTCCAAAGCCCTCCCATCGCGATGAGAGCACAAAGACGGAAGAATGACTCATATACTTGTAGGGATTTGAGACGAATCCTGGAAGCTCCACGTCCGCTCCTAAATCATAGCACCGTACCAAGTATTCGAGATGGGACCGTTCCGCACCTTCTCCGAGGATGATCAGCTTGGCGTTCATCTGATCACGGACAATTCTGAAGGCACGTATCAGCGTACCAAAATCCTTCTGTTTGGCAAGTCGGCCAACTCCCAATACGACGGGAGCAGAGCTTGGCAATAACCATGGATGGGTAACCGATTCTTTCGATGACTGTACTATCGTCGACAGACTGATGGGATTATTGATGATGCTTATCCGTTTCGGCGGTATGAAGCAGGATCGAACCAGATCCGCCGCAACAGCACGAGAGACAGCAATGACGGCATCCGCGAAAGGATAGAATAGCCCGGTGAGAAATCCAACAAGGAAACGGGTCAGTCCTCCCGAGCGTTTTCGGCCCGGAGTCACTATATTGTCAATTCTCACAATTACTTTGGTTCTGCTATCCACCAGGATATGCGCCCATATGGCGATCAAATTCGTATGATCAAGGGTAGAGAGCAGAATGCTTGGTCGTTTTTTCTTTAAAAACCGCACCAGTCGCAGAAGACTGGTCAACGCCCGCTTTGCTCCAAAATCGATCAAACGCAGGCCAGGATGGATAAGGTCTTTATATTGCCCATTGGCTCTGACGAACAACATGTTGACCTGTAAACCGCGTTGTGCGAGCTCTGCTGCGAGAATCAGCATTGCCCTCTCCGCACCGCCACCTGCAAGAGACGGCAGAAAAAGCGCAACGTCGATTCTATCTCTGTACACTTGATGACCTAACAACCGGCCGGCCTTCCCGTGCTTCGGACCGCGGAGAGATCCTCATGCCCTGCGAAGAAAGGTTTCCTCCCAGGGTATAAGGCACTTTTCCACTCGCTTCAATACCACGTTAAAGATGAGTCCAAGGATGGCGCAGATAATGACGCCGACGTAAAGGATCTCCGTCCTCAGGGTTTCCCATGCCAGCCAGATCATGACCCCTAAACCTTCGTTAGCCGTATTGAATTCTACCGCCACTACGAGAAGAAGGGACATGCCCAACGCCAGGCGGATCCCAGCGAAAATCATAGGGAGACTGCCCGGAAGCACGACACATGTGAATACTTGGAGCTTGCTCGCTCCATTGTTCTCCGCGACCTCGAAATAGATCTTATCTATGTTTCTGACGCCGGCCATAGAATTGATCGAAATCAAAAAAAACGATCCTATTCCAATGACAGTCAATTTCGAAATCTCACCTATGCCGAGAACAAGCATGATCAGCGGCAGAATAGCAATTTTCGGAACAGGATAGAGGGCTGAAATAATTGGATCCAAGACAAGACGGATTTTAGGCGACCATCCCATGCTGAGTCCGAGTATCAAGCCCGGCACAGCCCCAATGGCAAATCCCATGAAAATTCTCCCCAAAGTAGGAAACAGGTCCCTTTGCAGCTCTCCACTTCCTATCATCCTGACGAAGGTTTGCAATATCAAGCTCGGAGGCGGGAAAAAAAGTGGCTTAACAGCGCCTGTGCGCACAGCCAATTCCCACACTGCCAGAACGAAAACCGGGATAACAAAAGGTATAAAAGATTCAAAGCGTATGGATCTGTTTTGCCGATTCTCACTCCTCATACGGCTAACCCATACTCCTCCTCACCTCATCCTCTATAAGGTGCCATATCTTCATATTGATCCTCATGAATTCGTCACTCCCCTTGATCTCCATATCTCTTGGTCTTGGCAATTCTATTTTTATCTCCTCTTTGATCCTCCCCGGCGTGCTGGTCATGACGATTACTCTGTCTCCGAGCAGCACAGCCTCCTCGATGTCATGGGTCACGAAAATGATCGGCTTTCTGTAATCAGACCATATCTTGAGAAGCTCGTCCTGTAGAATCAGTTTTGTTTGCGCGTCGAGTGATCCGAAGGGCTCATCCATGAGCAGTATAGCCGGGTCGTTTACAATCGCCCGAGCCAGCCCGACCCTCTGCTTCATCCCCACAGAAAGCTCGTGAGGATAGTTCCTCGCGAGGCTCTTCAGCCCCACCTTCTGAATAACTTCAATCGCCATGGCGTGCCGTTGCTTTTTTGCAATACCGCGCATCTCGAGACCAAAGGAAACGTTATCAATGACGTTCATCCAAGGAAAAAGACCGTGTTCCTGGAAAACTAGCGAGTTCAAGGGTTTTCCATCTTGCTCCACACCTTCGTATATAAGCTCACCTGCGGTAGGTTCCAGCAATCCTGCAATGATCTTGAGCAACGTCGTTTTGCCGCAGCCGCTTGGACCGAGGATGCATAGGAATTCCTGGGCTTCTGATTCGAAGCTTATTCTCTCGAGAGCTTTTATCGATCCGTTTTGTGTTTCGTATGTCTTAGAAACATCTCTACACAGTATTTTCATATCGCAATCGAGGTGTCCGCGATCTCCTGCTCAGCGATCCTACGGAGCTTTCTCCAAAACGCTGTTCGCATATTCGGCAAAGCTCGTATCTACGAGCTGGCTGACCGGGATCTTCTCGTCGATGTAGCCCCGCTTGTAAGCCCAATCCTGAACAACGCGGATGGTATCCACATCTACGTGTCCATCATCATAAAAAGAGACGAGACAGATATCTTTTAGAATATCAGCTTCAAGCCGTGTATGCTTTTGCAGAATTTCCAGATTTCTCCCGGTTTTCCCTTTGTTGAACTGCCTGACTCCTTTGAGGTAGGCGACCATGAATTTGTTTCCGAGTTCGTGATTCTTTTCCAGCAGGTTGGGTCCATAGATGATTGTCGAAACCTGATAGCCCGGCACATAATTTCTATATTCAGCCAGTCTAACAGCAATCCCTGAGGTTTCCAATTGGGTAATCAATGGTTCCGCTGCACTGGAGGCGTCGATTGCACCCGATTCTAAGGCTGCAACTGTTGCGGGAATTGGCAATTTAGCAATTTCAATATCATCTAAAGTCAAATTGCCTCTCCGGAGGATCGTATCGTAAACATAACCCCAACTGGGTATCGGTGCTAGTGCTATTTTTTTCCCTTTTAGCTGGCTTATCGTTCTTAGCTCCCCGCTGTCATATAGATCTTTTCTAACCAATATTGCAGCATAACAACATTCTCCACCAAGATGACCTTTATCGGCTACGATTTTAAGCTTCAAACCTCGCGATACCGCAGAGAAGAGATTTGAACCTACTGAATCAGCACTGATATCGATATCCCCAAGGGCTAATGCCGGTAGGGACTGCCCGACTCTATTGAATTTTACAAGTTCCAATTCCAGTCCCTGCTCGGCGAAGTATCCTTCCTCCAAGGCGATGAAGATAGGAGCATAGGATAAATAAGGCAGTGCCGAGATTTTGAGCGTAGCAGAGTTTTGAGCCATCCCTTGAATTGGGCTACTCACGACTTGCAGGATGACTAAAACAATAGCTAAATTCCATGCGGGCTGTGTTCTTTTCAGGCAATGTGCCCTCATAAACTACCTCGTCTTTGCAGACGTACTATTGAATCTACTGAGATTTGCTCCCGACTACAAGACAAATCCGTTATCTTGAGCTCAAGTATTAAAACTGTTCTTTTTTCTCTCAATTCGCAGCGGAAGGATCTTCCCCATTTCCGTAGAGATGGGATAGATACGCTTAATGTGGAATGTATCAGCTTGAGAGAAAATATCTGATTTTACGGTATCTCTCTTCCTCTTTTTGAATTCGCCAATTACCGTGTCAAGAAGATCCTTCTCGTTGATTTCTCCGACCTCGGGGCTCACTAGAATGTTCAAGCGCGTAATTCCGCCCTTATCTTCTTCCTCTATGATCTGATAATCTGTAGAATTTCCGCCATATTTAAACGGCAGGACCTCCTCGATCAAATGGACGAGACCTGCGGTGGTCAGCATCAGGCCCTCGCTGTTCAGCCTTGCGAAACTTCTTATACTATGGATATGTTCTTCGAAGCCTAGATCATCAAATCCGCAACCGCATTGCCTCGACTCAACGACACCGTAGTCGCCGATTTCTACGTTCAGCAGGATTCTCGGTGCTGCGGATAAAAGCGAGGTAAAAAGAAAAGCATCAACAGTTAGATCGGTTTCCTTAATTTTTCTTTTATGTTGAATGAAAGCAAGGCAGTCTTTTTGAAAGTGGATCTCATCACAGTGTGCTGGATTGGCACATCCATACCCCACTGTTCCTCCTTCGGTGAATACGTATTGTGCGATAATCTTTGCACCCCTGGACTGTACCTCTCTTAGCTTAGTTGGGGTTATAGGTTCTCCTGAAACAAAAAAAGAAGCCCCCTCTATATTCAATCCCTTCTCTGCTGCAGCGTGACAGATTCTGACCGCATAGCTGGGATGGGTAGCAATACAACAACCGGAGAAATCCCTGATCATCTTGGCCACCCATTCTGCAATGACAATAGCGTTGTTTGGATCTACGAACTCGGGTTTGGGAAACGGAGTCCCCCAGATCCTCCCTGTATAAATGAGCAAATTGGTCCGAAGCTTTTGCTTGAATGAAGATCTTATATATTCACGGTCGACCTGTGAGAACCACTTGTCAGGTACCTTGCCAAATTTCGTACTCTGAAGCAAGGTGCTCACACCAGCAAAACCCGGTAATATTGGATACCAGATTCCAAGGGGAGTCTCCCATAATCTGTAAACGTCAAACAGCAGAGCCCGGTGAGCGGCGTTCTGGGCAAAGTACTGAAAACCATGCACTATGCTTACCCCGGACCCTGTAGATCCGCCGGTCTGGGCACGTAGATGATGAGGAAGATGCGGATTGTCAAAGTCGCTTGCCTGGAACCTGTAGCTTTTTCCTGCGCGAACCACATCCTTTCTTCCCTTGAACTCCTCATAGGTGAGATAAACTCCCGACTCATAGAGTCTTTGAAGCGTCTCTTCTATCCCGTATCTCAGAACCGCAGAGCGGATATCCCCGAACTCACAACCAGCCAATTCTAACAGCTTCGAATAGGGACTCTTTTCATTCCTGTAGATTCCCCTCTCCACGATATCGAGGAAATTCTTTTCCCTTTCCTCTATCCTTCTTCTTACGATCTCTCTACACTGTTCCAGTGTCAGGGTCTCTTTGAGAAAGCCTCTTAGATCGAAGGCCAATCTGAAATAGTTCGCTATTTTGGACAGCATCGGTGTAAGAATTTCCTCTCCATGCTCATTTCGACCTATGACGATATCAAAGGCCTTCATCCAAGGCAAAGACAATTCGAATAGAGACAACTAATGGTTTTCTGTCAGGATAATCGATACTTCTATTCCCCATTCGAAGGAGGTTGATCGACCTCATATCCGTATCGCCTCAGGTGTCCCTGCAAGCTGTTTGTCAGGAGCATCTGCTCTGTCTCTGAAAGCTCCTCTCTCCACCTGTAATTCCTACTCCTCAGCCTATATCTCTTCAGCCTTTTTTCGAATCTTGCATCGTATGGCAGGTCACAGAAACGGCAAACCTTCTTAAAAGCGTCTAATGGATTTTCTACTAGATCTTCATACCTCAA
>CAZLRN010000171.1:0-8883 GCA_964561715.1 uncultured Spirochaetales bacterium | reverse complement strand
CGTCATCTTTTTTCTGGTTAACTTCCTGTTTATAACCTACATCGTCGATTTCGAGCAAATCGCGATTGCCGAGCCGGTTTCGCTGCATCCCCCCAATTTCGAATATCCCGTATGGCCTCCTCGCCCTCTCGTCGATATGGTCCACTGGTGGGGCGGTCGTTTCGATCCTGTCCAGCTGGCGAGGCCTGTATGGTGGAAAGCAACGATCTGGATCGATGCCCTGATTTTTGGGCCCTTTTACGTCGTAGCAATCTTTGCCTTCATCAAAGGAAAGGAATGGATCCGGATTCCGAGCATCATCTATTCGTCGATCCTCTGGACCAATGTGACGATCATTCTCAGCGAAGAGATTTGGGGGCCTCACGCAAGCCCCCAGTTGGGAATCGTCATTCTCGCCAATGCTCCGTGGTTTCTCATTCCGATTCTGATTATTGCTCGAATGTGGCTGCACCCTTATCCTTTTACACGTGAAGCCGGCCGATCCGGTATGCCGGTTGCCCCTTCTGAAAATGCATAATCCCCAGGAGAGATCGCTAAAGAGCTTTACCGAACGATACGGGCCCTGGGCAGTTATAGCCGGGGGATCGAGCGGTCTTGGCGCCGCCTTTGCCACGGCTCTGGCAGGCCAGGGCCTGAATCTTCTTCTCATCTCTCGCAGGGAGAAGCCACTCAAAGAGCTTGCGGCTCGGCTCGAAGAACGATACGCCATAACAGTAAAGACTCTCGGCCACGATCTGGCTCAGGAGGATATCCTTTCGGTTTTAGAGCTGGCTACCGGCGAGCTCGACATCGGATTAGTGGTCTACAACGCGGCCTTCTCCAATATCGGTCCTTTTCTTGACAGCACCATGGAAAATCACGAAAGGGTGATCAACGTCAATGTGCGGAGTCCCATGCTATGCGCTCACTACTTCGGACGACTCATAGCGCGGAGGGGGAGGGGCGGCATCATTCTGATGAGCTCACTGACCGCTCTGCAGGGCACGCCGTTCATCGCTCATTACGGGGCCACAAAGGCGTACAACCTCATGCTGGCCGAGGGACTGTGGTACGAGCTGCGAGAGAGAGGTATCGACGTGGTAGCGTGCTGTGCAGGCCCGACCGACACCCCGGCTTTTCGTGAGAGCCTTCCCAAGGATCGGGAGTTTCCTCGGTTTCCGCCGGTGATGAAGCCCGAGCGGGTCGTGGCCGTCGCCCTGGAGGCCCTGGGTAAGAGGGGAAGTGTGATCTCTGGGGCAGTAAATCGTCTGTCTGCATTTTTCATGTCTCGGCTGCTTTCGAGAAAGGCAGCGGTCACGGTTATGGGGAATACGCTGCGGACGATTTATCTCTGATCTGTACCGCTCCGGGCTTTAGCGGTTCCGGGGATTGAAAAACAACTTGTTGATATGTAACATCTTGTTTAATCTGTATAGCGGCGATTGCAAAGAAGCTGGGCTTTGCGCTGAAGCTTAGCTGGAGGTTGATTTGGGAGAAAGCGCAGCCTTCTGGATACCCTGTCTCGTGGCTGGCGTCCTCACCGGCGTTGTAGCTCTCTTTATAGGGCGAAAACGTGCTATTCCCGGAGCCACAGCACTTTTCATTTTGATGATTGCCATCACTGAGTGGGCCCTTGGCAGTGCCCTCCAGATTATGAGCAGCAAAATCTTCTACAAGGTGCTCTGGGGAAAGCTTCAGTATATCGGCATCGTCGCGACTCCGCTTGCGTGTTTCATATTTGTCGTTCAGTACAGCGGCCAGTCCAAGTGGCTGAACTGGCAGACCTTTCTCTTTCTGATTCTGATTCCCTTTATCACGCTCTTTCTTGTCTGGTCATACCCGAGGAACATTCTCGTCTGGAAATCTGTCACTCTCGAAACGGAAGGCCCTTTTCCAATGGCCGTCTTTTCTTACGGATCCTGGTTTTGGGTGTGGACGGTATACGCCTACCTTTTGCTTTTCATATCGGTCATCTTGCTCGCTCAGACATTCATGAGATCGCCGCCGCTCTACCGCAAACAGGCGAGTGTCCTGCTGGTCGGCGTAGTCATCCCATGGATCGGCAACGTGACCTATGTTTTCGATCTCGGACCGCTACAGCATCTAGATGTTACTCCCTTGGCCTTCACTGCCACGGGATTAGCTCTGGCCTGGGGCTTTCTACGATTCAGACTTCAAGATATTGTGCCGGTGGCGCGGGAGACAATTTTCGAAGGTATGCGTGACGGGGTTCTCGTGCTGGACGCCCGGGACCGAGTCGTCGATATCAATCCTACCGCTCAGAACATCGTCGGCACTTCGAGCTCTGAGGTCATCGGCAGATCCGCAAGAGAGGTGTTCGCAGGTCGCGATGATCTGGTCAATAATTACGACGCCTCGGGAGAGGTTCACAAAGAGCTCAGCATCGGCGGAGGCGAGGCGAGAAGGTTTTATGATCTCGTCATGTCTCCCCTTTTTGACCGTCGCAAGAATCCCATTGGGAGACTGCTAGTACTCAGGGATATCTCTGAGCGGAAGCACGCTGAGGAAGAGCTGAGGCGCCTAGCGACCACTGACAGCCTTACAGGTATGTTTAACCGCGGACACTTTCTCGAGCTCTCGACTCGAGAGGTCGGCAGGGCATTGAGGTATCGCAGGCCACTCTCTCTGATGATGATCGATATAGATCACTTCAAGCGAGTCAACGACAACTATGGTCACGATGCGGGGGATAAGGTGCTGCAGAGCTTTGCCGATATTGGACGGGATCAGATCCGAGATGTCGACATCTTCGGTCGACTCGGAGGAGAGGAGTTTGCGATTCTTCTGCCTGACACAGGTTTCAGTTCAGCCGGTGATGTGGCCGAGCGCCTTCGGAAGGCTGTGGCTGATAACCGAGTGAGGATCAACGACGAAGCCGTGAAGATCACAATTAGCGTCGGGGTATCGACGATTTCGGCTTCGATTCAGAACCTCGACATGCTCATATCGTCAGCGGACAAGGCCCTCTACAAGGCCAAGTGGGAGGGTAGAAACAAGATCCGCTATGCCGATATCAGCGAGGATCAGCCGGAAAGCTAGTTAGGCAATTAGTTATGAAGAGGCCTCCTCCCATCAAAAAGGATCTTTTGCCCATAAGAAACAAATCTATCGCTGTCGCTTCCGGAAAAGGGGGTGTAGGCAAAACGACCACTGCGGTGAATCTGGCGATTCACTACGCCAGAAGGGGACTGAGTGTCGGTCTCGTTGATCTCGATCCCCTTTCTGATGTGGCGACTCTGTTGGATTTGGAAGAGGCTGAGTCTCTGATTTCTCGAGCCTCGGACCTTCGCGTGCAATCCAGAGGTGCTCCTGGTAACCTCAAATCCTTCAAAAACGAAGTCTTCGACAAGCTCGATTTGATCTTTCCTCGATCAAAATTGAGGGAGCTGGATCGAGAAAAGATCAAGGATCTGCTCTATGGAGATTTTACAGAAGATCTAACCCATGATTACGACGTCCTCATCTTTGATATGCCGGCCGGTACTCGCTACGAGGACAATATCTTTTTCATACCCTATATGAAACAGCTGCTCGTTGTGACCGCTTCAGAGCCAACCGCACACGTTTCGGCTGGAGGATATATAAAAAACGTCCTGGAGATCAACTCAGGCGTTGGGCTCAATCTGTGGCATAACAGGCACCTGGAGAAAGCAAGTCCTGATTTTAATCCGAGGGATGTGATCGGAAACTACAACCGTAACGTTTCAAAGAAGGAGCGCATATCACCCAGGTACTCGAAGTCGATCAGAGATCTGGCCTTTATTCCTCACGATCCCTCCCTCGATCTGCTTCAGGGCAATCCTTCGCTTCTCATCAACATCGAACGCAGCATGGTGGATGTGTTGGAGATGATCCAAGCCGAAAGGATCTCCTCACTCCTCGGAGAGCGTGGGCTTTCAGATCGCTCCCTCGAGCTCATGCGATACTATATCCTACGCAACAGAAACCTCCGTAGAATCGATGAGTATCTCCGGTTGCTCGAATCCTATTTGGCGTTATTTCTGGATCGGCAAACTGGAAAGTCTGCAAGGGGAGTGTTTACCGACCAGCAGCGCAAGGGTCTTTTATCCATACTTCAGAGCATCAAACAGGATCGCCTCAGGGCCTTTGTGGTTTCTCTGATCGAGCTGCTCGAGAAATCTGTTGCGAAACGAGAAGAATCCAAGAGGCCCTTCTATGTGGGGGAAAAATTTACCGCCAATCGTGCTGTTGATCGCAAGGTCAGCCGGCTTTTGGTCTACATGAATCACACAATAGGCAGCAAAAACTCCTTTTTGCGGAACGTATCGGGAGTTTTAGTGTTTTATTTTTGCCTCTACAAGCTCTTTCAATCCGAAACGGTGGGCAAGCTGATCGCCGATTTCATCCCCAAGAGGCGAAACTCACGAGGCGTATTGGTCCGCGACAAGTTTCTCCAGATAAGAAATCTCGTAGAGAACAATCGCGAGTATAGGCAAAAGTACATAGGCCTGATAAAGACGCTCTTTCCAATTCTGTGCAGACAGATACTGGTCATGGTTGAAACCTTTGAACTCTCCAAACTCTTCTTCAAAAACGATGATACCACGCTGAACAGAGAAGCCTATCTGAAACTGTTCAACAACTTTATGCACGAAGCGGTCAACAGTGGGCTCGGGGTTGTGGTGGGTTTCAACTACCGTCCCGCCTCCATTGCCTTTCAGAGAGCGGCAAATCGACTGTTGCGGGAAATGAACCTATCATGATCTGCGCCTGAAGCCTCTTCATACAATCTTCACACAAGAAACATAAAATCATCTAATTAGTTGGTTATTAGTACTGGAGAGTGAAGTAGATATGAGGGGAGGAGAGTAATGCCCGATCGAGGAAAAACGAAAAAGAGACCTTTCGACTACCGCCTTTTACTGCAGATTTTCTTCTTTGTTCTCATCGCCGTAATAGCGGTCAACCACACACTCGATGAGATGGGGAAGGCTCTGCCGGTGCTTTCCAGTGCATCGCTGCATGCCCTTTGCCCTTTCGGAGGGGTGGTGTCGATCTACCAGTTCGCAACCGCTGGCACGTATGTCAAGAAAACGCACGAGTCTTCGTTTATCCTGATGGTAATCGCTTTCCTGCTGGCTCTTGTTTTAGGCCCAGCATTCTGCGGCTGGGTCTGTCCCATGGGAAGCATTCAGGAGTGGCTAGGCAAGCTGGGACGGAGGATCTGGAAGAAGAGGTACAATCGTTTTGTACCCTCGAGGATCGGCCAAATCTTGCGCTATCTGCGATACGGCGTTCTGGCCTGGGTGCTTTACGTCACCATCATGACGGGGACTCTGATGTTTGCGGACATCGATCCCTACTTCGCCTTCTTCAATTTCTGGTCCGGAGAGGTCGCTTTGACCGCTATCATTATTCTGATAGTGGTTCTGGTGTTGTCGCTCTTCGTAGAGAGGCCCTTCTGTAAGTATGCCTGCCCTTACGGCGCCGTGCTAGGTGTCTTCAATTTTTTTAGAATTTTCAAGATCAAGCGCAATGCGGCTACCTGTATCGACTGCAAGCGATGTGATCGGGATTGCCCCATGAACATCGAGGTATCCAAAGGAGAGGTAGTGAGGAACCATCAGTGTATCAGTTGCATGAAGTGCACCTCAGAACAAACCTGTCCGGTAGAGAATACGGTGGCCTTTACGACTGGGAAGATGGTTTAAGGGAGGAGGAGAGATGATGAAGCTAAAATCATGGATCGTTGCAGTTATAGTCGTGGTGGTTCTTTTTGGAGGTATAGCGGTGAGCGCTGCTTTCAACATCTGGCATTCGACATCGAGCAAGATACCGGTTAAGATCGAAAGTGGGGAGTTTGTAGGACAAGCCAATCCATCGGACATCAGAGGATCCTACTCTTTTCAAGACGTTCAGAACGCCTTCGAGGTTCCCGTGGATGTCCTGGCCAAGGCTTTTGGGGTAGCCCATCTGGAAGACCCGGCGAGCTTCAAATGCAAGCAGTTGGAGGAGATTTACATCGGATTGGAGGAAGGCGAGATCGGTACAGATTCTGTCCGCCTCTTTGTTGCCCTCTACAAGGGGCTCCCTCACACTCCCGAGGAATCGACGGCCCTGCCCAATCCCGCTGTTTTTCAGCTGAAACAGCTTGGGACATTGACCGAGGAACAGCTTACCCTTCTGGACCAGATCAAGGTGGACATCTCAGGATTCAAAGAAGAGGCAGGTTCGACTGATGAGCATACGGAGAGCGAAGAGAGGACGATTCGGGGACAGACGACCTTTGGCGAGCTGTTGGAGTGGGGGCTGAAAAGGGAGGATATAGAAGCGGTATTCGGTATCGAGATCGGAGCCCGCGGCACGACTATACGGGACTTCTGCGCAGACAAGGGCATTGAGTTTTCGGAGTTCAAGACGGCGCTCCAGGAAAAGGTGGATTCCATCAAATAGAATGAGAAACTCAGGCGGGCCGGATGGGACTCTCTGTGATACCCATGCCCATCTATGTGACGAGATATTCGAGCAAGATCTATCGGAGGTGTTGGACCGTGCTGCTGCCGCAGGGGTCGGCTCCGTTATAACGGTGGGTGAAACCTTAAAAGACGGCCAACGCAATCTCGAATTGGCTTCGAGATACGATCGGCTGAGACCGGCAGCCGGTCTCTATCCGACCCACCTGGATTTCGACCACGCCGAAGCTGTGACTAAGCTGATTCGTGCACAGAGGGCAAGGCTCTTTGCCCTGGGCGAGGTGGGGCTCGACTATTGGAAGGTGAAGGGCGAGGAGGAGCGAGCCGTACAGCGGGAGATCTTCAGCCGGTTCATCGATCTGTCGAAAGAGCTGGATCTGCCTCTCAACGTGCACTCTCGATCGGCCGGGCGCCCCGTCATCGAGCTCCTGCTCGAAAAGCAGGCGCAGAGGGTTCAGCTTCATGCCTTTGACGGAAAGGCTTCTTCGGCCGAACCGGCAGTGGAGGCAGGATATTTCTTTTCGATTCCGCCTTCGGTGTTGCGCTCGCCTCAGAAACAGAAGCTGGTAAAAAGACTGCCCCTCTCAAGCCTCTTGGTGGAAACCGATAGCCCGGTTTTGGGCCCTGTTGCAGGGGAGCGTAACGAGCCTGCAAACGCCACGGTCGTGATCGATGCCATCGCCGAGATTAAAGGAATCAGTCGTCAGGAAGTGGCCATAGCGGTTAGTCGAAACACGGCTAGCCTCTATGGCAGTGGTGTGCTCTGAGGTTAGTCGAGGAGGGAAAGCATTTTATCAGCGTCGGTTGTGGGAAGTTCGCAGGCAAAGTTTCGGCACACATAGACTGTTGCTTTGCCGTCCAGGGCTGTTATAGCTTCGGTATAGGGTGCCAGATCCGATATGGGATGATGAGCGTCATCTGCCGGTTTGAAAAGCACCACCTTGTTTGGGACGTAGCGGGACATCAGCTTCTTGTGCAGCCTCCGGGTGTCTTTGGCATCCTGTTTGCCTACGATAACGATTTCGAAGGAGGGGCCCGAGAGGAAGTCTACGGCCCCCATCATGTAGGTGTGCGCTGAGGCATACTCCGAAACGCTTCGAGAAAAGGATCGGCTTATCGCCACGGCTCGGTCTTCGAGATCAGTCCGGCCCGTAAGACGGCCGAGCTTGACAAGAACCTCCATGGCAACGGAATTTCCAGAAGGGATGGCGCCGTCGTAGGTTTCTTTGAGGCGCGTGAGCAGTTTTTCGCCGTCGTCGGGCGTAAGGAAGAAGCCGCCGTCCTCTTCGTCCCAGAAAAGATCTATCATCGTATCCGTCAGCTCGAGGGCTGCTGCCAGGTAGCGATGTTCGAAGGTGGCCTGGTAGAGCTCGATCAGCCCGGATGTAAAAAAGGCGTAGTCGTTGAGCTTGCCTTTGATAGCAGCCTCTCCCTCGCGGTAGCGGTGCAGAAGCTGATGATCGTCGCTTTTCATTTTAGAGAGGATAAAATCGGCTGCTCGCCGAGCCGCTTCGCCGTATTCGGCGCGCCCCAGCAGCGCGAAGGCTCTTGCAAGCGAAGCGATCATCAGACCGTTCCAATCCGTTAGCACCTTGTCATCCTTGAGGGGGCGAGCTCTCCTCTCCCTCTCATCAAAGAGACGCTTCCGGCTGGCTTCCCAAAGCTCCTGCTCTTCGCCCTCGGAGAGGGCTCCGTTGAGATGCAGGATGTTCGAGTTGGGCTTGAGGCCTGTAGCTTCATCATGAAAATTGCCCTCTGCTGAAACGTTGAAGAGATCGATTACGGTAGAGGCCCCGCTTCCGAGGATCTTTTCGATCTCCTGTCTCTTCCATAGGTAGAACTTGCCCTCTTCGCCCTCGCTATCAGCGTCCTCTGCTGAGTAGAAGCCTCCCTCGGGAGCGTTCATGTCCCTGAGAACATACTCGAAGATCTCCTCGGCTGTACGGGAATACTCCCTCTTGGCCGTGATTTGAAAGGCCTCCAGATAGACCTGCGAGATCATCGCCTGATCGTAAAGCATCTTCTCGAAATGGGGCAGCAGCCACTGCCTGTCTGTGGAGTAGCGGTGGAATCCGTAACCCACGTGATCGTAGATGCCGCCCCACCTCATTTGCCTCAGAGTCGTCTCGACCATATCGAGAGCTTTTTCGCTTTTTGTCCGCTTCCAGTACCGCAGGAGAAAGCTCAGGTTGTGAGGAGTGGGGAATTTGGGTGCCGAGCCGAATCCGCCGAACTCTGTATCGTAACTTCTGGCCAGCTGATCGAAGGCCAGATCGAGAACTTTGGTTGTTAGGGCTTCGCCTGAAAGATCTGCGTCCTGGGAGCTGGTAAGGGCTTCCAAGATTTGTGAGGTCGCCTTTTCGATATCATCCCGTTTTGTCGTCCATGTTTCCTTGACAGCCGGAATGATGTCCATCATGCCCACGGCGCCCCGCCTCGAGTATTTGGG
>CAZLRN010000170.1:0-8883 GCA_964561715.1 uncultured Spirochaetales bacterium | reverse complement strand
CAGGATGATCACCAGATCCAGGGGTTTGTGACTCTCGAGGCAGGGCAGCAGGTAGGTCATGCCGTTCTTCTGTCCTTCAACGGGATCGTCCCAAACGGTAGTCCGGCCGTTCTGTCCTTCGGCTATGATCAGGTACTCCTCGCCCAGTTCCTCCTGCAATAAGCAGGGCCATCGGGTCTCTCGATCATAGCGTAGCTTTGTGCGCGGATTATAGCCCCAGGTGTTCGAGTCTCCATAACAGAGCACCTCTTTCATTATGAGTCCTCCCGTCTGTTGTGGATGAGGCCGTCGCCATAGTAACCTATCGTTGGCTGCTCATACAACCAACGTTATAATCTTTTCCTTATATGCATGCCAACTGCTTGCTTTGCAAGCAGCTTGCAAAGCAAGCTTGTAGCAATTACTATGCAAAACCTTGCTGTTACCAGCAAGGTTTTGCTCCATAATTGCATACATAGGATTCGTTCTGCTATTGTGTGAGAGCAGAGACTGAGAAATTGTCAAACGCAGACTGGATATGATAGCACATCCCTTGGCATCCATTGCCCCCAATGGGGCGGTGCTTTTAGGACGGCATCTTACCTGCGACGCCCATGCCCCTGACCGGGCTATCCGCATCGTGACCCATGCCCATTCGGATCATCTCTATGGACTTTCCACGAGCCTGTCGGCTTGTGAACAGGTCTTGGCCACCCCGATTACCCAGGCGCTCATCGGCGTCCTCAAGGGACGCAGCAAGGCTAAAAAAATCCAGGCCCTGGACTATAACCAACCCTATGTGTACGGAAATGAAACGGTGACGTTCTATCCAGCCCGGCACATTCTCGGGTCTGCACAGGTATTGCTGGAAACGTCTGAGGGCGAACGCATCCTCTTCACCGGAGACATCAAGCATCCCCCCGCAGAGGTCATCCCTGCCGATGTGCTCGTTATCGAAGCTACCTACGGAAGCCCAACGCATGTTCGTGCATTCAAGGACACCGTGGTCGCGGACCTGCTCACCCTTGTGCGAGATACCCTAAAGTCGTCGGCTTTGAACATCTTCGGTTACCATGGAAAGATCCTCGAAACTGTTAAGATCCTCAACACCTCGGATATTCAGGCTCCTATTGTTGTATCAGCGAAGACAGCAACAATGCTGAAGCTTTGTCAGAAGCACGGCGAGGAGCTCTCCAACTTCTACGCGTCAAACAGCGAGGAGGGGATCAAGATGCTCGGATCGCCGCACATCGGCGTCTACCACATAGGAGCGAGCCGGTGGATCAACGACGATAAACCTCAGATCGTTCTCTCGGGATGGCAGTTCGATTCTTCGTGTCGCCTAATCGGCAGAGACAAGTACCAGGTGGCCTTAAGCGACCACTCCGATTTCAACGAGCTCATGGACTATGTCACAGCGTGCCGCCCCAAACTGGTCATAGCGGATGGAGCCCGCGCAGGGGAGGCGCTTACTCTCAGCAGAGAGATCAGAGAACGTCTGGGAATCGAGGCTGTTGCCCTACCCTAATCGGATAGGGTACGAACCGTATTTCTGCACGGCCTCGGATAGTGCTCTGACATTGTCGGGCAGTAGATAGGCTGCCAGGCTGTTTCCGCTTGTCACGATATAACCGCCGCCAGGACCGACATCCCTTATCAGCCCTTTTACCTCCCGCTCTACGTCTTCGGGTTTTTCCTTGCCGAGAATGTTCAGATCAACATTTCCGAGAAGGCAGAGACGGTCTCCGTAGTCACGCTTCATCCCCCGTATATCCATCGCGCCTTTCTCGTTGGGATGAAGGCCTGCGATATCCAGGCTCAGTAGATCATCGAGAAAGGGCATCAGGTTGCCGTCGCTATGAATCACCCAGGGTAAGGTTATTTTTTTCCTAATCCGCTGGTAGCGGGGAAGAACCAGATCGTGAAAGACCTGCGGCGAGAAGAAAGGGCCACTCTTGAACGCCATGTCGTCGGTGGAGATATAGACATCGAATCCCATCTGGCAGGCTTTTTCGGCCACAACCTCGGTCCAGTCGCAGTATCGGTCCAACACGGCTTCGATAAAGGGGAGATTCTCATACAATGCGATCGAAAAGTTTTCGATGCCCATTCCCAGAAACGTAGGGAAAATGCCGATGCGGGTGACGAAGCAACAGGCGAAGTCTCCCTTGTTTTCGACAAATCTTCGGGCATCCTCGTACAGGGCATCGTCTTGAGGATCGGGAAGCTCGATCATGGCCATATCCTTCTTGGTTTTGATCATGCCCTCCCCGTAGAATAGCCTTCCGTCCAGCCCGGCGCTTTTCTTAGCGTATACCGGGGCCCGCAGCACATAGGATATGTTGTCCAGCTTCAGAAAGGCGGCCAATTCTTTGGCCTCTTCCACGGTGAACTGGTTTTTCTCCAGATCCGTAGCCTGGCTGCCTGGTTCCCCCCAGCCCATAAGCCTCTGGGCCAGGTTAAGATCCACTCCCAATTCGCAGTAGGGAACGCGATCGGGCTCTTCCCTCCGGAGTGCTGTCAGAACACGTTCTCTCGATGTCATTTCGCCTTTCCTCCGCATAAAAATGCGATCAGCAGATATGGTCTTCCAACCACTGCTCGGTAATCTCGAGCCCGAAACCCGGAGCGTCGCTGGGTACGAGATAGCCATCTCGAATAATCGGGGTTCCAGGAAGCAGAACCATCTCTTCGAGGGGCACTCCCGGCGGCGAGACGCCCTCTGAGCGCTCGCCCCAGCACACGCCGGGCTGAGCAAAAGCGAAATGCTGCCCATAGGGATAGTTCATTCCACCGTGAGTGATGACCGAGATACCGGCGACCTCGGCAATGTGAGTGATTCGCAGCACACTGGAGATCCCGCCAGCCCAAAGCACGTCAGGCTGAAAGATGTCGACGAGACCACGCTTGGCGGCTGCCAAAAAAGGTCTGGGAGAGTACCAGTGCTCACCGGTGGCGAGAGTCTGGAACGGCACGCGTCTCCTCACCTGGTCGTAGGCCTCGAAATCATCGGGGAACACATAGTCTTCGAGCCACTTTATGCGATAGGGTTTGAGCGCCTCAACCAGCCTTACAGTATACTCCACGTCCAGGCCCATCCACGCATCCACG
Source organism: uncultured Spirochaetales bacterium (assembly GCA_964561715.1). Lineage (GTDB taxonomy): Bacteria > Spirochaetota > Spirochaetia > SZUA-6 > CAZLRN01 > CAZLRN01. Next base: position 5,793 of record CAZLRN010000170.1, on the reverse strand, counting down.
GCGACCTCGATTTCGTCCCCAACCGTTTGTCTCGCCAGAGCGACATCCTCTTCGTTCCTCCTCAGACCCTCCAAACCTTCATCGGGACCGTGGACGAGAAACACCTTCACGGCTTTGAAGCCGAGCTCCAGAAACCACTTTAGACTGTTCTCTATGCCGTAAGATCGGTCTGTGTTGCTGGCATAACAGAAGATTCGGTCCTTCTGAGGTCCGCCAAGAAGCTCGTATACCGGGCGCTCGAGCAGCTTGCCTTTGAGGTCCCAAAGGGCTACGTCTACGGCGCTGATGGCATGACTGGTCAACCCCATGGGACTGAAATGGGCGACCCCGCGATTCATCAGATCCCACAGCTTTTCCGTGGCCATGCAGTTTTCGCCCGTCAGAAGCGGCGCAAACAGCTCGTTGATAATGCTGACACAAGGTCCGCCATGAGGGCTGATGCCGAAGCCCGTCATCCCATCCTCAGCCGTCACAAGACAGGCCGTTCGGTCCCAGCGGTCCACCCGTTCCCTGTATCCGGGATAGCGGGTCATCGGACCGCGAAAGCCCCTGGTTTCCCGCCTGGGCACACGAGAAGCGGTTTTGATTTTGGGCGCCAGCTTGATCGAAAATGCCTTGATTTCTTTGATTTTCACAGAGCTTCCTATGTTGCCTATTCCAAAATCTGGTTTCGTTGACTATAATGCGCATCGCGCATATTGTCTTGGTTTCGAGAGTATCATCTTCGGCTTTTAAGGTCTACGATATATGGACCGCGTATCACCAACCGTTCGATTCGGGCTAGCCTTTTTCCTTCTAGTCCTACTCATTGCGGGCGGCACGGTGGGCTACACCCTCATCGAGGGATGGCCTCTCATCGATAGCCTCTATATGACCTTTATCACTATCACGACAGTTGGGTTTGGTGAAGTCAGACCCCTCTCCGATATGGGGAAGCACTTCACCATTATTTTTTTGGTCTTCAGCATCGCCACGGTCGGCTATTCGGTCAGCACCCTGATCGGCTTTATTTTCGAAGGGCAGATACTAAGGGCCATGCAGGAGCGTCGTATGCTACGTCGTATCAAGAGATTGCGGGATCACTTTATCATCTGCGGAGGAGGTGGAATTGGACGGGAGGTTGCCCTCGAGTTCCAACGGGCAAAGGCGAGATTTGTGATCGTAGACAGAGAGCCCGAAAGCTCCGATCTGGCAGGGGATGAGTCGATTCCTTTCATCCGAGGAGAAGCGGAGGATGAATCCGTCCTCCAGGAAGCCAATATCGACAGGGCTAAGGGGTTGGTCGCCGCACTTCCCGACGATGAGTCCAACGTCTTTGTTGTGCTGACGGCAAGACAGCTGAATCCAGATCTCCTTATCGTCTCCAAAGCGGCGGATGAAAGAACCATCAAAAAGCTGATGAAGGTCGGAGCCAATCGGGTCATCTCCCCCTATCAAACAGCAGGAAGGCGCATGGCCTCCATCTTTCTCAGACCTTCGATCGTGAGTTTCCTGGATGTTATGGTCGAGGGTGGCGAAATTCCGATGCGGATCGAAGAGATCGGCATCCCGAAAGGCTCTCCTCTGATAGGCAAAAACCTGCGGGATGCCAACATCGGCCAGAGCACAGGAGCCATCATTGTGGGAATAAACGCTCCGGACGGACACACCCGGGTCAATCCCTCCGCAACCGCCGTTCTCTCCTCAGTAATCCTGAGGGAGGGAGATGTATTGATTGCCCTTGGGAGCGAGGAGCAGCTCAGCAGGCTCCAAGCCTTCTCACGGCGGGGCAGGTAAGAGACTCACCGGCAAGTCTTTCGATATCAGCCGTTGCTCGAAAAAACTTGAGAATCTACTCCGATCCCGTTGCCTCAGCGAGGAGTCCGAAAAATGCTTTCTGCAGCGGCCTATTGATTCTCCAGTTTGTCGGGATTCTCTGAAATCCGGGAGAGGTGTCCAAAAAACCCCATCCTGCATAACTCGCCAGAGCCGCCATGAAGTTATTGTCTGGCAAATCGAAATCATAATGATCGTCTTCGTTGATAACGATTGGCATGGGCCGGTAGCCGGGCAGGTCGCGGGTTGAAGAAACCATCCGCTTTATCATTTCCGGTATTTCGTAAGCATTGCCGTGGAGCAGAGCAAAATCGGACGAAACGATAGCAGAATCATGAGGGATTCCATGTACAAAACTTGTGCTGACCAGTAGCCTGCACCCCCTATGAGCAACATTCTTCGCCAGATCAATCAACTGATGGATTCGATGCGTCTTGAATATCTCATGGTCGTAATAAAGCAAATCACACTCGTTAGCGATCTCGATGACAACATTGGTGTATCCCTGCTCCAACACCCATGCACAGCTCCCTTCGACCGCTCTTTTTATCGCAGCCTCCTCTTGCATCCGCTGATCCTGCCCCCAGTAGAACAGATCCAAAATGACGACCATGCCCAACTCATCAGCCCTGTCCAGGACCTTCCCTAGTCTCTCGAAGTAGGCTTTTTTCAGATTCCCGTTAGCTTCAAAGGCTGAATTGTCCCAAGGAGAAGAATATCGCCAAGAATCGTCGACCTTTATATCGTACTTGCTGAGCCGTTCTTCGAGATAGCTCCTATCGGGATTTATGGGATTTCCTCCCTGAAGGCCAACCGTGATACCGACAAGACCATGCTGCCGCCATTCGGGCATCGCGGCCACGAACTCCGCGGTATTTCGATCGGGATCCCATCGCCTGATGTCTGCGTGCTCCCAGAGTTGCCTGGTGACCTCGTTTTCGTCGTCGAAGACGGCCTGCACCATGCGGCTGTTCAGCAGAAGACCTTCGATTTTCCAGCCTCTATACTCTCGGCCTTCGCAAGTCGGCCTCCCGTTGATGAGCCATTTCTCACCGTCGATTGCTACCTCGGTTGTTCGTTCCTGTATGAATGATCTCCTGTCAATTTTGCTCGAACGGAATTATACATCCGCATTTGAAGCATGGGAATGTTGGCGCCCTGAGGTGTCAAAGCTCGATGCTGTCGGCTTCTACGGCGAGATCGGTCACAGTGAGTTTCACAAAAAGAACTGAGGTCACTGCGAATAGAAACTAATCCCAGCAAATGTGACGAGGGAATCTGTTTCTGGTTCTTCGGCCCTATCGTAGTTGAGAAGGGCCGAACGATCTGGCTTTTGCACTTCGTTCAGAACTCTGAGTAGAGTGTAAATGGCGGGAACCCCGCAGACGTTCCGCCGATCTTTTTCCTTTCGGATGAATTCCAGAAACCCTTCGGAGTTTGCTTTAAGGACATAATCGAGCATCTCTCTGTCATCGGTTTCAGCCCGGGCAATCATTTCCGGCGAAAGAGACACATCCTGGCCGAAGCGGCGACCCAGGTGGCTCAGATCGACTCCGGCAATGCAGCACACCTTTTCTTTCTCCGCCACTGCTCGGGAGAGGGCCGTCACAAACTGCTCCACCTCCTCTTCGACGGCTGAGGAGGGGGCGGAGCCGTTTTCGTACTGATGAAAAGCTGTGCAGAGAATTGGAGTTATGCTGATATCCTCCCGATTGCCGAAGAGGTATTTGAGAAACAGGACCTGAAACTCTATGGAGTGTTCGTTTCGATGGGCGAACTCATCGACGAAAAAATCGATACCCGAAAGCTCGCCTATTCGTTCGACCAACTCACGGTCCGTAGATACGGCGCCCAGAGGCGTATCGAAATCCTTTCTTGTCAATACGAATCGCCGCGTGGTTTCAACATGGGAGATTCCGAGAATCACAAATGTGCGGGCTTTGCACTCGCGAGCGAGTTCCCAGTAGCTTTTCGCATAACAGATGCCACCACGCCGTATATCGATGTGTGGAGCAATGAGGCCTACCATCCGTCCCGTCGGAGAGGCAGTATCCGGAAGGCCAGGGCCGTTTTTATGGTCAAACATCTCGTCCAGCTGCCTGCGGAGCAGCTTAGGGTCCGATTCGTAGGAAGCCCCCGCATGACTGGCCTTGCGAACCTGGGAGCTTATGAATCCGGCAATCAACTCCTGCCTGGCTTTCTCGAAGCGCTCGGTCTCGAGGAAGAGGCAGTTGTCTAGCTGGTCGATCACTTTCCGCACGTCATCGGCGAAGAGAAGATCACCGAACTTCCTTGTATAAGCTTCTTGGATCTCAAGAATGGAGTGTTTGCCGTCGAAGAGTGCGCAAATAAAAAACACCTGCGGGGGGACGATCAGAATCTTGTCTGAAAATCCCAGCGGGTCTCTCAGAGCGATTAGATCGTCTTTAGCCTGAATAGCTTCTACTTGGCGGATCTTGGGATAGTCCATACTGTTCATAGGAATGCTCGGGACAAAGTCTATTTACCAGCTACCGGTTTGTCAAATTTGAGCTGCCAGGTTATGATTCGAGTGAGAGAAATGCCATGACTAAGATAGGTGTTGCCTTTGGCGGGGGCGGAGCACGCGGACTCGCTCATGTGGGTGTACTTCGCGCCCTTCGAAAGCGCCGGGATTACCTCCCCCGGATGGTGGCCGGAACATCGGCCGGTTCCATTGTCGCTGCCCTCTATGCCGCAGGGCTGAGTCAGGAGGAGATCGAAGAGACTGCCAAGGATTTCGACTGGTTTCACGATGTCATCAACATCGCCGACACGGTGAAACATGCCTTCGAAATGAAAGGCGGAGGTCTCATCTCGAACGAAAAGCTGGGCCGAATGGTCAACAACCTTCTTAGGGGCAGGAGCTTCAAAGACCTCCCCATCGACCTGGCCGTGACGGCCACCGATATCGAAAACCGCCGCCGTGTTATTTTCACCTCACCAAAAGTCGCTAGAAAAATGAAATCGCGAGTTCTCCACCGCTTTCTGCCACAGGAAACGGATTGGAAACCCGGCTGTTCGACTCTCATAATATCCGACTTCGAGGATGTCGGGACCGCGGTGAGGGCCAGCTGTGCGATACCGGGCGTCTTCCTACCGGTAGAGATCAAAAAGATGCGACTTTTGGACGGCGGCGCGGTGGATCAGGTCCCGGTGGATGTCGTCAAAGCCATGGGAGCGGACTTCACGATCGGCGTCAGTCTCTCCCTCACCCACCTTGCCGATGGTCTATCCAATGTGACCTCCGTCCTTTCCGGATTGATATCGGTCATAGGAATTCACCAGCTTCGGACAAGCCTGGACCTGGCTGATATTGGCTTTCAGATCACCGGAATCGAAAAACGGAGCATCATCGATCCCAGGCAGCTGGACCTGATCGACATAGGAGAGCGGGACATGCAGCACTGGTTTGGGGAGCTTGATAGGCGGCTGGATCTTAGGCTGGGTCTGCTACCGAGGGTGAGAGAAAAACTTTTACGAATCAGAAAGAGATAAGCCGGTCGAGAATGAGACCGTAGAAGGGTTGCTGATCGTCGGCGTGATACATCCAACCCAGGTGAGTGTAGCAACTGGCGCAGAGAGCATAATTCCACGCATACCCCGAAAACCACGAGTTGTCCGGTGTGCTCTCGCCGACCTGCAGACAGCCGGGAGCCTCTCGGAAACACCCGATGTGAAAGACAAAACCCCCCGGATTAACGAAGGTGTGTTCGTGAGCATCACCTATGGTGATCCGCTGCTTGTCCGAAGTGATAGCGCTGCCGCAGTTGAAGCAGCAGAGGTTTTTCTCCTCCTCTGTCTGCTCCTGCGCTTGCTCCCGAGTCGTGGTCGCGGCTTCGGTCCCGCTCTCATCGTCCTTTTTGAAACTGAAAGCCTCTAAAAAGAACACCTCGGGCTATTGTACACGATACAGGAAATTTTATCCATGCCACAAAAAAAGCAAAAAAGCCCCGACTC
>CAZLRN010000169.1:0-9001 GCA_964561715.1 uncultured Spirochaetales bacterium | reverse complement strand
TGTAAAAGAGGCAGCATAAGACGGGAGCTGGATTTCAACAGAGAAGCAAGAAGCATCGACCTGTTTCGAAGGAATTTCGAAGGCGACAGAACCGTCTACATTCCCAAAGTCTATTGGGATCTGACCACAGAAAATGTTCTTACAATCGAGCTTATCGACGGCATCAAGGTTTCTGAAAAGGAAAAACTCCTGGAAGCTGGGTTTGACCTGGAGACCATCGCAGCAAACGGAGCGAGGCTCGTGCTGAGGCAGATCTTCGAACACGGATTTTTCCACGCTGATCCTCATCCGGGAAATATCTTCATAATAGAAGATAACGTCATCGTGCCCCTCGACTACGGTCTTGTGGGTTATTTAAGCGAAGATATGAGGGAGAAGATCGCTGCAGCCATGATGGCGCTGGCCAATCAGGATGTGAACAGGATTACCCGCGTGTTCATAGACATGGGGGTTGTAGCTCAAACGGATGATCTGGCAGGATTTCGCCAGGACCTCAGAGGTTTCGTCGATACCTACTACAACGTACCCCTCGAACAGATCAACCTGGGAAGGGCTCTCCTGGAGATGATCGGGCTGGTTCGAAGACACAGTCTGAGAATTCCGACAGATTTCGCCGTGATGGCGAAAGCGATCATCACCGTCGAAGCGCTTGGCAGGGAGCTCTGCCCTGATTTCCAAATGATGAGCATTGCCGAGCCTTTCATTCGTGAACTGTACCTGAAGCAGTTCGAGCCGAAGAAGAATATAAAGCAAATGCTGGAGGCAACTTACGATTATGGCCATCTCCTTCGTATGATGCCGTCGGAGCTGGCCTCCATTCTCACCAAGATCAACAGTGGAACGCTCGAGGTCCAATTCGAGGCCAAGGGTTTGCACCAACTCATTGCCGAGGTCGACAGGTCGAGCAACCGGCTTTCCTTCAGTGTCATCATCGCCGGTATCCTTGTCGGCTCGTCATTAATCGTCAATCTCAGGGTGGGGCCGCTGCTTTTCGGATTACCCGTCATTGGGCTCGTTGGCTATTTCGCCGCCGGAGTTCTCGGACTCTGGCTGCTAATCGCGATTATGCGTTCGGGACGTCTGTAAAGGTACCCGCGACTAATTCTTGACGATTCCGCCTGCCAGCAATAAGCTGAGAGACGTGACGGCTAAAGAGCTCTTCGAGCTGAACGGCGATTTCAAACGGTCCCCGCTTATCGAGACTCTTCGTATCCTCCACGGCATTTTTACCGGTCAAAAGGTCGACTACGCCGTGATCGGCGGTATGGCGGTTGTTCGCAGCGGCTCCGTGAGAACCACTTACGATGTGGATATCCTGACCACGAGGGAAGGCTGGGATCGCATTAGAGGATGCGATCCCGAAGAGTTGGAAACGGATATCGATTCTGCCCGGTGTCGTCCGACAGGCGTGGAGATCGACGTGCTTTTTGCCGGAGACGACTGGGACATGGTGCTCCCGCTCCCTCAGCCTTCGGATGTATTTGAGTTCGACGGAGAGCTGGGCGCAAACTTTATCTCACTTTCAAACCTTCTCGAGCTCAAATGTGCCGTCTACATGCAGAAGAGGAAGGAATACGGCATCGAGCTCGCTGCGAAAGATCTGGCCGATGTCGTCGATCTTCTTAGCAGCAATATCGATGTCATAACGGAGCCTTTCATCGCAAAGCTTCATCCCGGAATCAGGGAGGAGCTTTCGAAGATACGGAAAAAAGTGAAGAAAAGGGACTGAGGCAGGCGCAGCTGGTTACTTGACCGCGCCGCTGGTGATTCCAGCGATAATGTATCGTTGCACGAGAATGAAGACGATTGTCAGAGGAAAGGTGGCCACGATCGTGAGGGCCATCACCCCGTTCCAGTTGATGGTGTATTGACCGAATAGCTCCGCGAGACCTACGGTGACTGGCGCTATTTTCGGGCCTCGGGTCAGAATCAGGGCAAACATGAATTCGTTCCACGCTCTGATAAAGGCAAAAACGCCGGTGCCTAGAAAGCCTGCCCGGGCGAGAGGGGCAACGATGGTTATGAGAGTTCTGGCCCGGCTGCATCCGTCTATCATGGCTGCTTCCTCCAAGGAGAAGGGGATGGTGTCGAAGTAGCTCTTCAGCAGCCAGATGACGAGGGACAGAGGGAAAATTGTATCCACCAAAATAAGCGCGATGTAGGTGTTGTAGAGGCCCAGGGATTTTGCCATGTTGAAATATGGCACCATCAACACGGCGCCGGGGAACATCTGCAGAGCCAGGATGCCGAGCATAAGCGCGCGTTTCGCAGGTAATCTGTAACGGGAGAATCCGTAACCGGCGAGAGCGCCTACTCCAAGACAGAGTGCCGTAGCGCAGATGGAAATGATATAGCCGTTCAAAAAATAGCGGAGATACCTCTTTTGGGACATCACCTCGGCATAGGGTTCGGAGGTCCAGTGGTTGGGCAGAAATGTTGGCGGGTATATGAAGATTTCCGGATTGGGTTTGAACGAGGTAAAGAGTGCAAACACCACAGGAAACAGGACCAGCAGCGTCACGAGCGTAGTGGTGCCATACAGAGCAACTGATCTTACTACCGTCGTGGATTTCACGCTTTATGTTCCTCGCTTCTGCTGTACAGATAGAGATACGTGGCGATACAGATTGTCATGATAGCAGCGATAATAACACCAACCGCCGATCCGTAGCCGAGCTTGAACACCCTCAAACCCTTTTGGTAGAGAAAAAAGCTCATCAGGTATGTGGTGTGGATCGGGCCGCCCTTGGTCATGGTCCACACGAGATCGAAATGGATAAAAGTCGTAGCAAAATCGATAAGAACGATCGTCATCGTAAGAGTCCGCATCTGGGGAAGTGTCACGTAAAGAAACCTTTGAAATCCGTTGGCTCCATCGATACGAGCCGCGTCGTACATGGCTACTGGAATTGACTGCAGGCCGCCAAGAATCAGGACCATATAGAGGGGAAAACTCTTCCATCCGTTTACGAGTATTACCGAAGCCAGGGCCCACTTCGTGTCACCTAAAAAGGCGACCGTGCTTCCGAAAACTCCCTCGATCACGTAATTCAGCGGGCCGAGAGGCCGGAACAGAAGTCCCCAAAGCAATGCGGCTGCCGGAGCTGAAAAGAGAAACGGAAAAATAAGAGCGCCCCGAAAAAAGTTCCTCTTTCTAATGCTGGGCCATTTTGCATTCAGCAGCAGGGCCAGCGGATATCCGATGCCGAGATGCATCAGGATCGATCCGCTGGTGAACAGGAAACTGTTTTTCAGGCTTATCCAGAATAGAGGATCCGAGAAGAGCTTTCTGTACTGGTCTATGCCGACGGATACATAGGTCGAGAGTTCTGCCGAATACTCCTGGGTGCTTCTTTGAAAGATTGTGAAGAGAGGAAAGGCGATGCTCAGAGCTATAAAAAGGAGAGCTGGAGCAAGAAAGAGGAATCCCCTGAAGTCATAATTATCGCTGGTTTTGAGAGACATGGGACTATCGTGTTTTCATTTTAGAAAAGGAACCGCGAAGCCCCTTCTGCGCCCCCTCTGCTGAACAGATACAGGAGGTCTCCGCAGTCCCCTACAGATTTCTATTTGGCCTGAACGATTTTGTTCCATTCTTCGGCGGCGGCGTCCAGGGCCTGTTGCGCTGATTTGCGGCCAAGGAAGTACTCCTGCGACTTGGCCATTATGACGCTGCACAGATCACCGAGTGAAGGGAGGGCGATCCATGATTGCGAGTCCGGATTGGAAACCATCTTGGCATAGGGTCCAAGTATCGGATCGTCGGCAAGCTCCGGTGAGGACAGCGCCTTCGTGTTGGCCCATGCCTGTGAAAACTCCTTGATCATCTTCATGGCGACCTCGTAGCTAACGAGATGCTCGAAGAACTTCCAGGCCATCTCGGGATTTTTTGTTTTGGAAGAAATCGCAATACCACTCCCTGTGAGCAGATACCCGCCAGTCCGATCTTTGAAAGGCGGTGTAAATGCCAGTTGGATATCAGGATTGCGCTCTCGGGCCACACCCTTCTCGAAAGGACCGCTAAGAATCATTGCCACCTGCTCGGCTGCGAGCAGTTCACGAAACTCTTTCTCGCCGGTTGCGAGGGCGCCTTCTACAGTCCCCGGATAGATGAGCTTTTCGTCCAGCAGACTCTTCCAGTACTCCAAATTTCTGACCCCGGCAGGAGAGTTGAATTTTGCCAATCCGGTGTCATCCACCATCTGTCCGCCCGCCTGGATCAGGCGGGTCCAGAAGTCGTACAGCATGAAGTGGCAGGAGCTTTTCATGGCGAAGGGGAGGGCGATGCCCCACTTTTTTTCGCTCGGTTTGTAAAGCTTTCTCAAGACCTGTCTGAGCTCCTCCCAATCGGTAGGGGGTTCGAGACCGGCCTCTTTCAACATCTCGGTGTTGTAAATGACCCCGTAGGAGTTCGTGTACAGATAGGCCATGAGAGATTTGCCCTTATATTTAACATACCATGCCGGATTGAACTGATCGGCAAACTCATCACTCGCAGAAGCCGAAAGCTGCTCCATGTCTGCCAGTAGGCCCAGCCGATCGAATGCATCGGACCACATCACCTCCATGCCCATAATATCAGGGCAATCACCGGCCTGACATTGGGTGAGAAGCTCATCGGAGAATTGGTCGTGAGGGATGAAAAGCGGTTCCACCTCCACACCCGGGTTTTTCTCTTCGAAGGAGCTGACGATCCATTCGACCGTATCCTCTCCCCATTCGGGATCCCACCATTCCGCCCAGACGAGTTTTTCTTTTTCGCCTGCCGCAAATAAAACGGTAGGAATCAGAAAAAAAGCGACAAGCAGGAGAAGCAGGATCTTCCCTTTAAAACGTGTGCTATTCATTAGATTGCCTCCTCTGATCGACAATGAATAATAATGAGATTCCTAACCTAGGATCTCATCGAGGTTATCGAAGACGTTGTGAAATCCTTCGACGTAGTGCTTCATAAGCTCGAGGCTCTGTCCATAGATGGGGTACTGCTCGGAGCAGATGACAAAGGATTCATCGAGCAGTCGATTCGTTTCGGGATAATCATCGACATCGTAGCTCACCTCTTTGCCGTAGAATGGACAGCTCCACGGACATCCTTTTCCGTATCCCTCTCTCACCTGAAATACCCTCTGCCCGGGGATAGACACTGTCTGCCACAAGGCGACATCAACCCCTTCGGCCTTCAGGGCTTCCATGATTCGATCTCGTATAGATGAACTTTCCAGGTCGCAATCCAGCTCCTCGATATCAAGCCGTACTCTGTATTTGTGATAGACACTCGTCCGGTCTCCGGGCACAAAGGGCGGAATGATGCCCTTTATCTCATCCAGATGCTCGGTAAGAAACTCGCCATTCCTCTGAGCCGTAGCATTATAGATGTTCAGCCTTCGGAGTTGGCTCCGGGCGAAGGCCGCCGGTACGTCAAAAGTCCGATACATCCAACCCATGCCGTAGGCGTTGTACTCCCTCACTTCGCCCGGCTTGATATCCTCGCCAAACATCCGTATCTTGTTTGCCTCGTTTCGCAGATCCCTGTCGTCCGTTACAAACAGCCCCCCTTCGCCGCCGGATAGGTTTTTGGTTACATTCAGGCTGAAGGCTGCCATATCGCCCAGGGTACCGGTCTTCTTGCCTTTATAGGCTGCACCATGGGATTGGCAGGCATCCTCGATGACCAGAAGATTATGTCTTTGGGATAGTTTGTTTACGGCGTCCATATCGACCGGCAGACCGTGGATATGCACGGGCATGATGGCTTTGGTTTGGGGAGTGATCTTCTCCTCGATCTTGTCGACATCGATGTTGTAGGTTGCCGGATCAATATCTACGAAAACGGGAATGGCATTATGATGAAGAATAGCTGTAGCCGAGGCCAAAAAGGAAAAGGCCGAGGTGATGACCTCGTCCCCTGGTCCGATCTCTCCAGACGCTACGGCCATGTGCAGCGCCGCCGTGCCGCTGTTCGTTGCGATGCAATACTTGGCGCCAATAAATTGCGCAAATTCCTCTTCCAATCCTATCGTCTCCGGTGTATAGGCGCCGTGAAGCACCCCGTTTTCAAGGGCTCTCAGTACGGCGTCCTTGTCATCCTGTGTGACAATGGGCCATCTGGTTTTCAATGTTTCCGGAACAAGTTTCTTTTTGCCGTTAGTGGCTAGTCCCATGATAATTACACTTCCTTCCCGTTGGTTTGATGTTTGATGGTTTCACAGTTTCTTTTAATTTTTTGAACCGACTCGATGATATCATCCATATCTTTTTTGGAGCCGAGCAGGACCTCCTGAGGTATCCAGACACCTTCGCGCGAGCAGGCCTTCTCCGCTACCGGGCAATCGATCGCCGGCAAATAGCTCTGCAATGCGTCCCGGGAGAATAGCTGCTGAAAGAGACGGCTTTCGAGTATCTCCTTTACGAACCTCTCCCGGTAAAGTGGATTGTAGCCGCCAGAGCACGGAATACCTTCGGCTCCTAGAGCCTGCACGAAGAGATCACGATTCAATCCGCCGAAGGCATCTTCATCATACCTGAACACGTAGAGATGGTAGGCGTGGCGCGTGACATAGTTTGGTGTGAATAGGGGACGGATGCCCGATACCTCTGATAGGTGCTGATCGAGATAACCGGCGTTTTCGGTCCGCCGTTTCATCTGTCCATCGACCCGCGCTATCTGCGCGAGAAGAATGGCGGCTTGGAATTCCGTCATCCTGTAGTTGAAACCGGGCAAATCATGTCTATACCACATGCCTCCGCGGGTCCTACCGCAGGTGTGATACTGAAAGCAGCGATCCATGAAGTCCCCGTCATTGCTCGTGATGGCGCCGCCCTCGGCACCGGATATATTCTTTGATATTTGGAAACTGAAACACCCGGCCTTACCGATACCTCCAACCCGGCGTCCTCTCCATTCAGCCAGATGTGCCTGGCAGGCATCCTCGATGACAATAAGATTGTGTCGCGCCGCAATTTCATTGATCGAATCCATGTCGCAGGGAAGACCCGCAAGGTGTACCGGAAGAATGGCTTTTGTGCGCGGCGTGATGAGGCTTTCGATTCGCGACGGATCCATGCAGTAGGTATCCGGATGGATATCCACGAAAATGGGAAGGGCGTTCGCCAAAAAGACACTCATCACTGTAGCCATGAAAGTGTAAGGAGGGACGAGAACCTCGTCCCCAGCTTCCACCCCGGCTACCCGCAGGGCAATCTCGAGGGCGGTAGATCCTGATGAAACCATGAGGGCATGATTCACGTCGCAGAGATCGGCGAAGGCTCTCTCGAATTTGATCACCAGATCGCCGCTGTGGCGATCCCACTTACCGCTGCGCAGAACACTAATAATCGCCTGTTCCTCCGTCTTATCGATTTGGGGCCAATGTGAGAACGGCGTATTTCGTACTGGTTGACCTCCGCATAGGGCCGGTCGATCCTTAATTCGATCCACAACCTGTCTCATGTTCAAATGGTCTCCTTTACATCTCGACGCTTTCGCCTCTCTCGAGCGATTCTTCGGCCGCCAAACAGAGTTTTACCGCTTCTTTGCCTTCGCGGCCGCCGGCTAATCGAGATACGCTGTTATTTCTCACCGATTGAACCAACTCTTGAATCTCTGCCTCGAGGTCGAAAATCTCTCCCGGCTTGCCATCGAGCTGCACGTCCGATATGCGTGCATCCCGTCCGATACGTAGCCGATACGTCGGGTTGGAGCTAGTGCCCGCATTTGCTTCCCAATAGGCTGTGATTCCGCCAGCATCGCCGGAAATTTTTACCGTAATAGAATGACCAAATCCGCCCATGCAGTAGTAGAGCGATGCGAAACTCCCGTTGGCGAATCTTAGTACCGATGAGAAGCTATTGTCGAAGGTATCTTTTTTTCTCGAGCTAGCTGCCGAGTAGACCGACTTCACATCTCCGGAGTTGCCGAAGTACCACCTCAAGAGATCGAAGTAGTGAATAGGACCATCAAGCATCCAGCTGCCCGCTTTGCTTCGATCCAGCCGCCAGGCGCCCTTGCCCAGATCCGGCAGATCGCGAAAGACCTCCATCTGAGCCGATCGCGGAGTGCCGATGGCGCCTTCGTCGATGAGTTCCTTTGCCCTCCGCCAGAGCGAAGACATGCGCAGCTCGAATCCGATAGCCAGAATCGGAACCTTGCCTTTATGCCGCCTTTTTTTGGCTTGATGGTCGTGCCGTAGCTGCAGAATCGTGTTGCATTCCTCTTCGGATAATCCCATTGGTTTTTCTAGCAAGAGGTGTTTGTCAGCCTCAATTACTTTCAATGCAGCCTCTTGATGAAGAAAATTCGGAAGCGTGATATCTATGAGATCTAAATTTTCCAGATTTATAAGGTCCTCGTAGTATTTGTAAGCCGTAATGGGGTAATCGTATTGCGCCTTCTTGCGTCTCTCTTCTCGTGCATCCGCCACTGCCACGAGTGAAGCCCCGGCTGTCCTGGCGATGACGCGGGCATGCCACTGTCCCCAAGCCCCATATCCGAGTAGTCCGATTCGTATATTCTGTTTGTTGTGCATTGATTCTATCGATTGCCTATCCTACAGCCCTGGGAGATGTATTTTCGCTTCTCCTGACATGAGTAACAGTCACTTTGATCGCAGAGCAGGGCGGCCGGATTGCGCTTGAGAAGCTCAACGGCTACCTCGATGATATCTCTCGCCTTCATCAACTGGCATCGAGCCTGGCCGATCAGTCCGTCCCTTATGATTCTTCGATGCCGCAAAGCGGGCTCTATCTTTTCGAAACCTTCGCTGCATCCGGGAGAGGGAGCCAGGGAAACCTCTTTCTCTCGTCCGTCGTATTTGACCAGTGCTGTGTGCGGAAAATCGGGTGTCTCCCACGCATAGAGGTAGGGAACCCCCGCGTAAACCTCCGCCAAATGAATGATCGAATTGACGTTGTGTCCGACACCCAAGAGGAGGATGTGTCCACCAATTCTGCAAAGCTTATCGAGGGGACTTCCAATGCCAAAGGAGCCCGCATAAAGATGCCC
>CAZLRN010000168.1:0-9027 GCA_964561715.1 uncultured Spirochaetales bacterium | reverse complement strand
TCTGCGAGGTCTACTGCCCCAGCTGAGCCATGCCGACGAGGCTTTTCACGATGAATATGGAGTGAGCAAAATACCGACAGGTCTTTCGGGAAGATCGGAGAGCACGTTGCTCTCTCATTCTCTCGCTGTAACCAAGAGGTGCAAGGATCCGGAGCCGGCTAGGCAGTGGATCGAAGAGCTGACGACCAATAAGCGGAACACGATTCTCTACTTCGAGCGAAGCGGCATGATACCCTGCATCCGGGATATTCTTCACGATTCCTTCTTTCTCTCCGATCCCTTTGCCTCTGTCGTCATCGACCAGCTCGACACCGCTTCCCTTCTACCGCTAAAACACAGTCTCTTTGTCGATTCCTTGCCTTTTATCACTTACGTGTTTTCGAAAATTATCCTCGAGCGAAGGGATCCCGAAGAGGAGCTGAGCAAACTGCTGGATATCGTACACATGTCCAGCGAAATCAGAGGTTTTAAATATGCGATAAGCCTCTAGCCGACAGAGTATCGTCGAGGGTGCCAGACGGTAATAAAGAGCGTTTTAAGGGGAGAATTTTATTGACAACTTTGACGGCCATAATCTAAAATATACCTCTGGTTGCAGAGAGGTAGAATCTAAGGTATGTAAAGATTCTATAAGTTTGATCACATCGCGGTAATGTCCCCTGTTTGCAACCGGAAACACAAAGAGGAGCATCATTGAAAAGGGATTCGGCAAATCTGAACATAGTGATCTCTACAAGCCCCATCTTCCGGGCCGGCGAATCTCTCACAAATCAGGTGGACTTCGATGAGGGCTACTGATGCGCGACAAACAATACGATGGATTGTGTAAAAGACCACCTGCAAAGCAGCGGTGCGCTGAAGCGTGGCTTCGAAACTGCAGTGAAGTGATAGTGACTTTGGCTTTGCTCAATGATATGGTTATTGAGGTGGCCCAACATGCATGATTTTCGCGGGCACGAGGCTGTAATGGGGGAAGATTCCCCCGCTAAAGGTACATAGAGCATGCGTTCCTATATCATCAGAAGACTGCTGCTGGCCATACCCACTGTGCTTCTGGTCAGTCTGATCATCTTTTTCATGATACGACTCATCCCGGGCGACGTTATCGACGCCATGGCGGCGCGACTCAGTGCCAGCGGGGGCGGCACGTTAGTGGTGAACAGAGAGGCTCTCGAGCGCTCTCTCGGCATGGATGTTCCCATCTTCACTCAGTACGGCCGCTGGTTGGGGGTTCTTCCCGGCCCGGACGGGAGTTTCAGAGGTCTCTTTCAAGGGCATCTCGGTGTTTCCCTGCTGGAGCGTGTTCCTGTCGTTAAGCAGATAGCGACCAGATGGCCGGTAACCCTCGAACTCAGCCTCCTAAGCTTGATCATTGCCCAGCTCATAGCCCTTCCGATAGGCATCTACTCGGCGCTGAGGCAGGACAACATCGCCGATTATATAGGGCGAAGTTTTGCCATCTTCTGCGTCGCCGTTCCCTATTTCTGGCTGGCCACGATGGCAATCGTCTTCTTCTCGATGTGGTGGGGCTACATGCCGCCGTTGCGTCTTACCGGATTCACCGAAGACCCCATAGCCAATCTCAAGATGTTTCTGCTCCCCTCTCTCATTCTGGGCATGGCGACATCGGGTACAACCATGAGGATGACCCGGACAATGATGCTGGAGGTGCTGCGGCAGGACTATATCAGGACAGCCTGGTCAAAGGGACTCAATGAGCGGGTCGTTGTTATGCGACACGCCCTCAAGAATGCACTTATACCAATTGTCACCATAATGGGCAGCCACCTCCCTCGCCTGATTGGGGGCACAGTCATTATAGAGACGATCTTTCTGCTGCCGGGAATGGGTCGCCTGTTAGTGGAAGCAACCCAGTATAGAGACTATCCGGTCGTAAGCGGGGTGATGATCCTATTTGGAGTAGGCATGGTTTTATTCAATCTGGCGGTTGATCTAACCTATGCGTATTTGGATCCCAGGATTCGATACAGATGATGAGAAAAAAAGAACGATTAAACGGCATGTCTGATAACTCATCGCAAAAAAGAGGCGGAAAAAGGGCACGCTCCGGGCTTTTTGATTTTGTGTCAAGGCTGGTTAAGGAGAAGCCGTTGGGCACATTAGGCGGTGTGATTACTCTGCTTCTGCTGCTCACCGGGATTTTCGCTAACGTGATAGCGCCCTATGGAATGAACGAGCTTCATAAAAAAGATATGCTTGCGGCTCCGTCAGCGCGCTTTCTGTTGGGCACGGACAATCTCGGCCGAGATATACTCAGTCGCGTCATTTACGGTGCCCGCGTATCGGTGATCGTAGGCCTGGCCGCTTCTACGCTCGCTACGTCGCTCTGCCTCTTGATAGGAATGCTGAGCGGCTACATCGGGGGGAGGTTTGATCTGATCGTGCAGCGGATTGTCGATGCCGTGATGTGCCTTCCCAGTCTCGTCTTTCTTATTGTCCTCATTTCTCTGCTAGGACCGGGTCTGCTGCAGGTTATTGTAGTCCTGGGGCTAAGGTGGGGCATCGTCGGTTCTAGGATAATAAGGGGCGCCGTAATGAGCATCAAACAGAATGAGTATGTAACTGCAGCCGCGGCGACGGGTTCTTCTACCTGGCGAATAGTTATTCGACATATCCTGCGCAATATCATGGCTCCTACAATAATCCTCTTCAGCCTGCAGGTTCCGGCCATGATCCTCACTGAGGCCAGCCTGAGCTTTCTCGGATTCGGCATACCTCCCCCGTTTCCCAGCTGGGGCGGAATGCTGAGCATAGACGGACGAACCTATATGTTTCTCGCACCATGGATGGCAATTTGGCCCGGCGTTGCCCTTGCTGTGACTGTTTATGGCGTAAATATATTTGGCGACGCTGTGAGAGACATACTGGATCCAAGGTTGCGGGGTGGAGTCGGGCGCTTCGGATTGAAAGCAATAAAGGCGAATAAAGCCATATTCCGTTCAGCAAGGACAGCTGCCGCAGAAGACTGAGGAGCCTGACACATGAAGAAAGGTCCTTGAAACGGCATATAAGGAGGTGAAACGGGAGAAGAGAAAAAGAAAGACAATTAATAAAGTTCCGTCAAATTTATCAGAGAGGAGTAAAAAATGAAGAAAAGGATCTTTATCGTACTCATAATCGCTCTGGTCGTCTTCAGCTCGCCCCTTTTCGCAGCGGGACAAAAAGGCACCACAGAGGCGGCGGCCACGGAAAAGGAACCACAGTATGGCGGTACCCTGACCTTTGTCAACAGACAATCAGAAACCGCTCTAACTGCGGACATCATGGAAAGCTGGTGGCCAACTGGTCAATTCCTGGGGCCGGTCATGGAGGACTTCATAAGGGGAGCCGTTGAGAAGTACGGACCAAATGGCACAAATGAATATCCCTACAACATAGACAAGATGATTCCCCTGAGGTACAACGAAGGGGCTCTGGCCGAAAGCTGGGAAGTGTCCGCAGACAAGATCGTGCTCCACATACGCAAAGGAGTCATGTGGTCGGGCATAAGCATCAATCCCGGCGTGATGGAGGCCCGGGAATACACGGCCGACGACGCCGTGTTCAACCTCAAGCGTGTCTTTGATTCCGCCAGGTACCCTGAATGGAAGGTCTCAGGATTTGTCAAATCGAAAGATGACATATCAGCCACGGATAAATATACGGTCGTGATAAAAACCGCGTATTACCATCCAGAGTGGTGGTGGTATATCGCTAATGGTAAGGGCTGTAACCAGTATCCTCCCGAAGTGATCAAAGCCGGATCTACCGACTGGAATAACCTGGTCGGCACCGGACCGTTCGCAATGGAGGAGCACGTGCCTGGGTCTCTGATGGTCTACAAAAAGAACCCCCTCTACTGGAGGAAGACCACCATAAACGGCAAAGAGTATCAAACCCCGTTTGTAGACAAGCTCGTCCAGCCGATGATCAACGACAAGTCGACTCTATTGGCCGCCTTGCGGACAGCGAAGCTCGACATTCAGTATCGGGTCAGCAAGGTGTACAGTGAGACTTTATCCAAAACCAAGCTGCTCTCCAAAGACGGCAACTCCAACGGAACCTACAACTATCTTGTTCTGAGGAGCGACCGGCCGCCCTTTGACAACAGAGACGTTCGGCGAGCCATGATGATCGGCACCGATATTCCGGCGCTGCGGGATGCCGCTTTTCCCGGAGGCTTGACCTACTGGTGGCCCATTCAGCCGGCCGTTCCCGGCCATGTCCCCCTCGACAAACTTCCTCCCTCGACGCGGGTGCTCTTCGACTATGACCAGGAAAAGGCAAAGGAGATGCTGAAGAAGGCCGGCTATGGTAACGGCTTCAAGGTGGAAATTCCCGTTGATTCCACGAGATTCGAGCGTGTCACTATTTCGGAGATGCTTGCAGGCGAATGGGCCAACCTCGGCGTCCAAGTTGAAGTGAAGCCCTATGACAGAGTCGCCTTCCAGAAGGTTGAGCGGGAAAGAGACTACGAGAACGCCATACAGGACACTGGATTCCCAACCCTTTCACTCTACACCTTTGCGCTCCACTATGTCACCGGAGGGCCGCAGAACTATGCCATGTACAGTAACCCACGCATGGACGATCTGTACAAGAAGGCGCTGGCGGAGCAGGATGAAGACAAGCGCGTGGCCATAATCAAGGATATGTTCGTCTTGGCCCTCGATGATGTTCCCTACATGCCGATCGCTACGCTGCAGGAGGTCAACTACTGGTGGCCGTGGGTCAAGAACTATTACGGTGAGTATTGCCGAGGCTTGTCGACGACGACCGTTGACCTTATGTGGCTGGACCAGGACTTGAAGAAAGAGATGGGCTTCTAGCTGGATTGTCAGCAAGAGCTTTGGGGGTGCGCTCTCCTGGGGCGTGCCCTCCAAAGTTCAAATGAATAAAGCATTCATCCCCGCCGAAAGCATCAAATTCACAATCAAATCAGGATCGACCTGCCTCCTCGAGGACATTATCTATCCGCTGAGTGTCCAAAAGCATGAGAACCTGATGCCTGTAGGGCTGGCTCGATAGAACGGACTCCAGCCGCTTCCGATAATTCCCCAAAGCCCTCAGGCTCGTGGCAGCCGCCTTCCGCCCGCCACCCTCCAGCCCGCTCCTCTGCTGCTCCGCCGGCCGGTACCACAGACAGACCTCGGCTAGCAGCCGAAAACCTTCTATATAAAGCTCATAGAGGCCAAAACGGTCTCTCATATAGTCACCCAGATCTGAGACTCCGGATCCGAATTGGCGGTCCACCAGCTCCCTCAATGCTCTGATCTCCGTGAGGGCCTGGTCTTTTTCTTCGATCAAAGCTCCGATTTTTTTATAGTCCAGCTGCTCGAGATCATCTTTTCCCGAAATCCAGTCTGTGAGGCTCTGGTGCGTGATCATGCGCCACCAGGCCTTTCGTATTGTCAGGGGGAACCGGCTGCTGTCATGAAAGACAAAATCCTTCATGTAAATGCCCTTTTTCATGACGTGCCAGGTTTTCGTGAGAACCTCTGTCAAAGTATCGAGCTCATCCCGGGAAGGATCGAATCCCAGCTCCGCAAAGGTCTGCTCGAATACCTCACTGGGATCGGGAGTTTTGCCGGATACCAAGCCGGCACCTGCAATCAAATTGGCCCGATTCAGGTTCTCCAAACACCACCAGTCGTTGATCCTCTCCCACTCGGCGCGGAGCAGAATCCCGGAGGCTCCCTTCGCTTCGCTGTACTCCAGTCGGTATTCCAGATCCTCCTGCATATAAGAGGGGAACACGCCCCAACCGTAGAATTGGCCGAAGGTTTCGTATTCGATCCATTGGACACGATCCAGCATTCCCAGCGCCGGATTGTGCGGGTAGGTGGGATAGAAATCGTAAGGGGTCACTTTGATGCAAAAGATCACATCCGAAGGGGCTTTCTCTACGGCGGATATCATGGCCTCTTCCTCAGACTTTTTGTACGAAAAGTCACGGACCGCAAGCTTCATGCCTGCCTTTGAAAGAGGCCGGTGCATGCTCTCTATGATCGAGCGGTACCATTCGGTAAGATCGTTTTTCTCGCACAGGGGACATCGACATTTCCTCTGTGCCAGGGACGCCCTGCCTTCCGGCGAGCCGGGGCTTGTAATGATTCCTGCGATTTGCGGGAAATCTTCGCACAGCTCCGAAAACTTGCGTTCGATGAACTCGAACCACGTCGGCTCCGAAGGGCATACCGTCCCGTTCTTCAAGAGATGAGGATACCGCTCCAGGACTTCATCCGGAAAGGTCAGCTCTTTGAGCTCCAGCCAGATCTGAACGCCCCGCTTCTCCGCCAGGCTCAGGAGATAGCGCATATAGGCGCGATCGTTGTCTATGGCGTTGAATCCCCTGCGAACCGGGGCGGCACTCCAAAAGGAGTAAGGATCGAAGAGGCTTCTGGGAAAGACGATCTGATTGGTCAGATCGCTTTCATGGAGCACGAGGGCGTTCAAGTTGTGGTTCGCTATAAAGCCGAAAGCCTGCTTGATTTTGCTGTGATCCCACATGGATCGGCCATGGAGCTCGAGAGCTCGAAAATTCCAGTTCATTTTGCCAGCACTCCTTGTTCAATCGCTAATAAATGCTCTAAAGTGGAATTGATTATTCTATAAACGAAATGCTCTAAATCTTCAACAGCAGAGGTGGTTCACATTCATGGAGTTCTCTACAAGGGGTTTGGAAATTCACAGTTCCCGCATGTGGCGGTGGCAATCGGTGATGAACGCGCTGGAGATTATGCAAGCGACAGGTCTGAACACCCTGATCTTCCACCAGAACGACCTGATAGACCAGGTTGTTTTGCCCCGAGCCTATTTTTCGGAGGAACTGATGTGGAAACGGTGGCCCGTGCGGATGCACACGGTGGACGGCAACCTGCATTACCTCCGGAGGGTTATCGAGGAGGCCAACCGGCGAAATATCCGGTTTTTCTTCGAGGTGAAAGAGATTAGCTATCCCGAAGGGATGCTCGAACTGGAGCCGGACCTGCGAAAAAGTGACGGAGCCGTGTGCGCCACCGATCCCTTCTGGTGGGAATGGGAACGAAAGAAGATCGAGGAGCTCCTGGACGTCCTTCCTGGGGTGGGAGGGATCATCGTCAGCCCTGCAACCAGAGAAACAAAGGTCTCCATTTCGACAAACACCTGTTCATGCTCGCGGTGTCGAAACGCCGATCCACTGCAATGGTATGCAGACCTTCTGCAATCCATGTACGATCCGCTGCTCGCTCGTGGCAAATCTCTGGTTCTCAGGGATTTTGCCTACACCGAAAGAGAACAGGGGCTCGCCCTGCAGGCAGCCACCCGTTGTTCGAAAGACATCGTGATCGCCATGAAGAACACGCCCCATGACTACTACCCGACATTCCCCAATAATCCAAGGATAGGAAATGCCGGCGATCACCCACAGTGGGTGGAATTCGATTGCTGGGGACAGTTCTATGGCATGGGGTTCTTTCCCTGCAGTGTCGTAGAAGATATGCAGCGGAGATTCGAGTTCTGTCACGCCCATGGTGTGCAGGGCATCTGGCTGCGCACAGACTGGGAGGGAATGATCGAGGCAAGCACCTTTAACAGCTTCAATATGCTGAACGTCATCGGCGGCGGCCTGCTCTCCAACGATATCCGGAAGAACATGGACAGCTTTTATAAGAAATGGGCGGAGAATGGTCTCTTTTCTCCCTTGACCACTGAATCCGCGCAGAGAGAATCCTGGAAACCTGAGGTTTCATCGTGGTCTCATTTGCGAGAATTCATGAAGGCCTCCTGGTCCGTTATCGAGAAGACTCTCTTTGTCCGGGGCCATGTATTTGCCGAAGATGGGGCGTTCCCCAACTCGCTGAAGAGGGCATTCGATATCATGACAGTGATCCACAGCAGAGAGGAATGGGAACCCGGTGCCGCCCTTAAGGTCGAGGCGAACGAAGATAATCTTACCGCCGTGGTTGCAGAAAAACAGCAGGCCCTCGACGAGGCGTCCAAGCTTACAGAGCTGCTCGACCTCGATACGCTGGGTCTCGAACCGGATCAGACGGAGGAACTAAGAACGCTGCTGGATCTCTACCAGATCTATGTGGAGGGATTCTTTCATTGCGCCAGAGCCTGCTTTTGCACCCGGCTTGCTCAGCAATCTGCGGATGCGCAGAATCGAGAAGGCGCAGCGTCCGCCATCGAAGAACTTCGCGGATACAGGGAACGTCTGATAAGCCGCCTAAAGGATACCCGCTATCCACACTACGTCTACTGGTTCTTGGACACCGACCGGCTGGCTCAGCTGCTGCACGACCTCGATCGGGCCTTGAAGACTCGATCGGGCCTTGGCAAATAGCCAAGGATAAGCGGAGGCGATCAACTGCTGATTGGGAGTCTTCCGTATGTTTTGCAGGTCCGAAGGATGACCGAATAGCTCTCCCGCCACCTTTCCTCCGGCACATTCTCCGTGATTCCCAGGATAAAGCGGTCCCCCGGAGCCGACTCTCCGAGAATCCGCTTCGTTGTCTCCTCTATAACGGAGGCTCCGGCAAGGTGAACCGAAGAGGGGAAGTTGATGTAAAGGACCTTTCCCGGCCAAGCCTCTCGCGCCTCCGCAACGGTCACATTGGTATCGGGAGCAGGCGTGAAGGCCTCGATCCAGTCCAGAGACGATTGCCCTACTTCCTTCATCCAGGGGCGATTCTCCGCGTCGAGATGGCATCCGAGAAGCTTTCCTCCCTCGTGGAGGATTGCGGCCGCTCCCTCCCAGAAAGGCAGCACATACTCGATAAACCGCTGCTTTCCGAGGACTTCGGGAGCGTAGTTGCCGGCACTTTCCACGATCGGTGCAGGCGAGCCGGCAGCGACCTTCATGATCTCATGCACTTTTTCCGCCATGGCCTCATGGACTTCCAGAACCCTATCGCGCCTCTCTGCCCACTCCGTTGCAAAGACCTCGAGCCCCATGATTTTGTACATGATGTCCCGCAGGGGAATGCCCGGAACGCCGGTTTTGAAATAGGCGTCGCTTCCGATCTGCTCCCTGGCCTCGAG
>CAZLRN010000167.1:0-9113 GCA_964561715.1 uncultured Spirochaetales bacterium | reverse complement strand
CTCTCGGACATGCTCAAGGGGAAGCAGGGGCGATTCAGACAGAACCTGCTGGGAAAACGGGTGGACTATTCAGGCAGATCTGTTATTGTTGTCGGGCCTGAATTGAAGCTGCACCAGTGCGGGCTTCCCACAAAAATGGCGCTGGAGCTCTACAAGCCCTTTATCATGAAGAAGCTCGTGGAGAAGGATGTCGTTTATAACATCAAAAAGGCAAAGGCTCTCGTAGAGCAGGAAGCCCCCGAAGTGTTTGCCGTATTAGACGACGTCGTGTCCGAGCATCCCGTCATGTTGAATAGGGCACCTACGCTGCATCGGCTGGGCATTCAGGCCTTTGAGCCTGTCCTGGTAGAGGGCAAGGCCATCAAATTGCATCCCCTCGTCTGTCACGCCTTCAACGCCGATTTTGACGGGGATCAGATGGCGGTTCACATTCCTCTGACCCAGGCGGCTCAGATCGAGTGTTGGACCCTCATGCTCTCCAGCAAGAACCTCCTCGATCCGGCGAACGGAAATCCCATCGCCATACCAACACAGGATATGGTTTTGGGAATTGCCTATCTCACAAAAGCGAAACCCGGCGCTAAAGGGGAAAATAAAGTCTTCTCTTCGATAAACGAAGTGCTCATGGCTGTGGACAATCGAGACGTCGACTACCAGGCTCTCGTCAAAGTCAAAATCAATGGGAAATTCCTCGAGACCACTCCAGGACGTGTCATCTTTAACGAGGAGTTGCCTGCAGAGATTGAGTTCATCAACCGAACTATTGGTGAGCCTGAGCTGAGAGAACTGATCGCCGATACCTATACGAACCACGATCCCTACGTAACGGTCGAGATGCTCGACACGATAAAGAAACTGGGGTTCGAATATGCTACCCAGTTCGGCGCCACCATAGGGATGGAGGATATCATTGTTCCAGCCCAGAAGGGCGAACTCATTGGACAGGCCAACAAACAGGTCGAGGCCATCCAGGAGCAGTATCTGCAGGGGCATATCACGAATGAGGAGAGGTACAACCGCGTCGTCGAGGTATGGAGTACAACGAATGAAGGGCTGACCAACGAGCTTATGGATGAGCTCAAAGCCGACAAACAGGGATTCAATCCTGTCTATCTCATGGTCAACTCGGGAGCGAGAGGAAGCCGTTCGCAGGTTAGGCAGCTGGGTGGTATGAGAGGACTGATGGCCAAACCTTCGGGAGATATTATCGAGCTTCCCATCAGATCGAACTTCAAGGAGGGGCTCTCTGTTATCGAATTCTTCATCTCTACAAACGGGGCACGAAAGGGCTTGGCGGATACGGCTTTGAAAACCGCTGATGCCGGATATCTGACGAGAAGATTGGTAGATATTGCCCAGGACGTTGTAATCAACGAAGAGGATTGTGGCACCATTAATGGTATCGAGCGTCGGGCCATCAAGGACGGGGAGGAGATCGTCGAATCCTTGAAAGACAGGATTGTCGGCCGGTTCACCCTCGAACGTGTTAAGCATCCCATAACCGGAGAGATCATCATCGACGTGAATCAGGAGATCACAGATGATCTTGCCGAGAGCATTGAGGCGGCGGGTGTCGAGAGCGTTCGGATCCGTACGGTTCTTACCTGCGAAGCCAGGCACGGCGTCTGTGTTAAGTGTTACGGGAGAAACCTCGCCAGCGGTCAGAGGGTGCATATTGGCGAGGCTGTGGGAATCATCGCGGCTCAATCCATCGGGCAACCCGGAACCCAGCTCACGATGCGGACGTTCCACATCGGGGGGACTGCAACGAAGATAAGCGAAGAGAACCGCGTTTATCTCAAATATCCGGTTCTGGTGAAAGAATCACATGGAAGCACGGTAGTGAGGCCGAACGGCAACCTCCTCTTCACGCGGAAGGGAAAACTCAAGGTAGCCAAGGTCATACAGGATCTGCCAATACGTAAAAGCGATAGGGTCCTGGTGAAGGACGGAGAAAAGGTCCTGCGGGACACACCGATCATCAGACGGGGCAAGAAAGACATCGTTTCGACGGATGTCGCTTATGTGTACACGAAGGACAAAAGACTTCTACTAATAGCGCAAGATCAGGTCGTTGAGATTCGAAACGGCTCTGAGCTTATGGCGAAGCCCGGTGATGTAGTAGCCCCGGAGGAGACGATAGCGTTCTTCGATCCTTTCAGTGAGCCGATCATCTCTGAAGTGGAAGGTACTGTCACCTTTCAAGATATCATTCTCGGTACGACTCTCAAGGAGGAGATCAACGAGGATACGGGCAAGATAGAAAAGAAGGTTACGGAGTTCACTCTCGAATCACTGCAGCCGAGGATTGTAATCGCCGACGAGAAGGGGGATGAGCAGGCTACGTATCACCTTCCGGGCGCTGCTTATCTCAATATCGAGGATGGAGAAAAAATCAAGGCGGGGCGGATTCTAGCAAAGATGCTCAAAGAGAGCGTCAAGACCCGAGATATCACGGGCGGCCTGCCCCGGGTCGGAGAGCTTTTCGAAGCGCGAAAGCCTAAAAATCCGGCCATCCTGGCACAGATCAGCGGCCAGGTTGTGTTCCGCGGGCTCGTCAAGGGCAAGAGAATAATCATGGTTATTGATCCTTTCGGCAAGGAATACAAGCACCTTGTTCCTATGGGCAAACATCTCTACATCCGAGACGGAGACCTCGTCGAAGCGGGAGAACCTCTCTGTGACGGCAGTATCGATCCCCATGATATTCTCAATATTCTGGGTGAAAACGCTCTGCAGAACTTTCTGGTGAACGAAGTCCAGGAGGTATATCGTCTCCAAGGCGTCAATATAAACGACAAGCACATCGGGATCATAATCCGGCAGATGATGCGAAAAGTCGAGATCATGCGTGTTGGGGATACCAATTTTATACTGGGACAGCAAGTCGATCGTTACAAGTTTCACGAGGAAAACCGCAAGGTAGTCCGAGAGGGTGGGCAGCCGGCGGTTGCCAGACCGCTACTCCTTGGAATCACAAAGGCGTCCCTGAATATCGATTCGTTCATTTCTGCAGCGTCTTTCCAGGAAACCACAAGGGTACTCACCAATGCCGCGATTGCCGGCGCAAGAGATCAGCTGCGTGGTCTTAAGGAAAATGTGATTATTGGTCATTTGATTCCGGCAGGCACCGGTATGAGGTCTTACCAGAATATGAAGCTCTTTGATGAAAACAAGGAAGATCTCGATATAACCCTGAGCAGAATAATAGAGGAGAAACAGAAGGAAAAGGAGAACATGAAACCTGAGCCTCTCACAGAAGACTCCGGCGTAACGATGACTTGATTTCTGAGCCTATCATGATTGGCCTGAGTTTTGTGAGCGAGGGATTGGGTAATTGCGCTGTTGTGAGAGGAACCCCGTTGTTTGGTTGACAACGTATCAGAGATAGGATAATATTGGAGCATATGAGATGCGAAGCATCTCAAAGCTCAAGCTCCGAAGGAGCTTGAGCAGAGAACCGAAGGTTCTCAAGGCGGAAGCTCCGAAGGAGCTTGAGCAAGGATCTGGCTAGTGCCGGAGTGCTGAACGCGTTTTTCAGCATCGAAGGGGCGGTTTGTAAAGACAGCACAATTAAGCCATCTCAGAAAAAAAAGAGATAGATGGGTTGACTTTTTCCATATCTGTTGTTATTGTCTTCTCTTTGTATACTAAAGAAATGCACAATTAGCGGAGCTGATCGGGCGGTTGCTGCCTGAGCAAAAAGCTGTCCAATCAGAAGACGCTAAGAGTGAATCGGCGAAAGGAAAAAAATCCTTACGCAGGGCACTGCAGCGGAAAAGGGAGAGGTATGCCAACAATTAGTCAGCTTATTCGAAAGGGTCGAAAAGCGACACACAAAAAGAACAAGGCTCCCGCTTTGGGATCGTGTCCCCAGAAGCGGGGAGTATGCACCCGAGTCATGACCGTCACTCCCAAGAAACCTAACTCAGCGCTGAGAAAGGTGGCCCGGGTAAGACTGGTACATGGCATAGAGGTGACGGCTTACATCCCCGGTATAGGTCATAATCTTCAAGAGCACTCCGTCGTTTTGATACGTGGTGGGAGAGTCAAAGACCTGCCCGGAGTGCGCTATCATATCATCCGGGGGGCAAAAGATACATTTGGGGTCGAGGATAGGAAAAAGGCTCGTTCCAAATACGGTACGAAAAAGCCAAAGGCGTGAGCTGATTCAGGAGAGATTCCGTGCCAAGACGTAGAGTGATACCAAAGCGTCCGCTAGAGGGTGATCCAAAGTACAATAATCCGACTTTGGAGAAGTTTATCACACGCATGATGCTGAAGGGCAAAAAAGCAGTCGCGAGACGCATCGTCTACGACGCCTTCGAAATCCTCAATCAAAAACTCGACCAGAACCCTCTGGAAGCTTTTCTCAAGGCTCTCGAGAATGTCAAACCCCTTGTGGAGGTCAAATCCCGAAGGGTTGGGGGATCGACCTATCAGGTGCCTGTAGAGATCAGGGATTCACGACGTGACGCCCTGGCAATGCGATGGATCATGCAATTTGCCCGCCAGCGGACCGGCACCTCGATGAGCCAGCGGCTGAGTGCTGAGTTGCTGGACGCCTTTAACGCGACCGGGGCGGCTTTTAAGAAGAAAGAGGATACCCACAGAATGGCCGAAGCCAATAAGGCGTTCGCCCATTATAGATGGTAAAAGGATTTCCAGGGCTTATATCGGAACACCTTATCTAGAAGCCTTGAGCTCGGAGTTCCGGCGGGAGGAGCGATCATTCCTTTTGTGAGATGTGAGTAGGGAACTGGAAGGTTGTAACAGGTCTTTCGTGAGCCAAAGGGTTTCTTGGTGAATGGGTCATCAGCTAGAAAGAATCCGCAATATCGGTCTTATGGCTCATATCGATGCGGGAAAAACGACGACCACAGAGCGTATGCTCTTTTATACCGGTCGAACCCACAGAATGGGAGAGGTACATGCTGGTGAGTCTCAAATGGACTGGATGGATCTGGAGAAAGAGCGGGGAATCACGATCACCGCGGCTTCGACATTCTGTACCTGGAAAGACCACCAGATAAATATAATTGATACACCCGGCCATGTAGATTTCACGGTTGAGGTGGAACGATCTTTGAGAATATTAGATGGAGCGATAGGAATCTTCTGTGCCGTTGCCGGTGTGGAGTCCCAAAGTGAAACGGTTTGGAAGCAGGCAAACCGATACGGTGTTCCCAGGCTCGTTTTTATCAACAAGCTGGATCGCACGGGAGCCAATTTCGATCGAGTTGTCGATGAGCTTCACAGCCGATTGGGGGCTAACGCTGTTCCTCTTCAGATTCCGGTGGGGATCGAAGAGGACTTCAAGGGTGTCGTAGACCTCGTTTCGATGAAATCCATAATCTGGGACGAGGATGAGTTGGGATCTCGGTACTCCGAGGGTGAGATTCCTGAGGAGCTCTTGGGAAAGGCGGAGGATCAGCGGGTGAATCTTCTTGAGAAGCTATCGGAGATCAACGATATATTCCTTGAAGACTATCTGGAGGGGGTGAGCTTCCCGACCCATCGGATTGTCTCTGAAATCAGGGATGCGACCGTTTCTGGCAAGCTCTTTCCCATACTATGCGGCGCGGCATTCAAGAACAAAGGCATACAGACGCTACTTGACGCTGTTGTCAACTATCTTCCTTCCCCTGTAGATCTGCCACCTGTGACGGGGATATTCCCTAGCACGGGTGATTTTATCAGGAGAGGTCACTCGACGGAAGAACCTTTTGCCGCTTTGGCGTTCAAGGTGACGACGGATGCCTATGTGGGCAAATTGACTTACATAAGGATTTATTCGGGTCGGGTTGCATCCGGGGATTTTGTGTTCAACTCGAGCAGAGATCGGCGCGATCGTGTCACGAGGATAGTGCGGATGCATGCCAACAAGAGGGAAGACGTAAAAATGGCGGAAGCGGGGGACATTGTGGCCGCGGTCGGCCTCAAATGGACAACAACCGGCGATACTCTCTGTGACGAGAAGCATCCGATCATCCTGGAGTCCATGATCTTTCCGGAACCCGTAGTCTCTGTTGCGATCGAGCCACGGAGCAAATCCGATGAGCAACAGCTGTTATCCGCTCTGAACAAGCTTTCGGACGAAGATCCAACATTCAATGTGGACTACGAACGTGATACAGGGCAGACAGTAATCGCAGGGATGGGAGAGTTGCACCTGGAAGTGTTGGTCGAGAGATTGCTGAGGGAGTTCAACGTTCATGCCAATGTCGGGAAACCGGAGGTAGCCTACAGGGAGACCATTACGGGAGTAGCAGATGCCGAAGGCGTATTTGATAGGGAACGGGGGGGGCGCCGGCAATTCGGGCGAGTCGTAATGAGATTCGAACCGCTTCCAATGGGAACCGGTTTTCTCTTTGAAAACCGGCTAGCCGGAGGCATGGTCCCAAAGGAGTATATTCCTGCGATTCAAAAGGGGATCGAGGACGCTCGCTCATGCGGTGTGATTGCCTGCTACCCGATGGTTGATTTCAGGGCGATTCTCCTCGATGGCTCCTATGATGAGCTGGATTCGAACGCCGTGGCCTTCGAGATCGCAGCCTCCATGGCTTATAAGAGCGGCCTCGTTCAAGCAGGAGCTGTAATTCTGGAGCCGATCATGGACGTCGAGATTCATACGGTGGAGGAGTTTTTGGGCGACCTAATATCCGATGTGATTTCGAGGACGGGAAAAATAATGGGTGTCGAAGATGGATTCGGGGGGAAAATCATAACTTCGCAGATTCCTCTGAGAACCATGTTTGGTTATGCCACGGAACTCAGATCGAGAACCCAGGGACGCGCGACTTATACGATGCAGTTCTCTGAATATCAGAAGGTTCCCAAGACGGTCCAGGATAAAATAGTGGAAAAGGTCCGTACGGGTTATTAAATTAGGAAGGATTTGAAATAGAATAGATAGGCACTTTCAAATAGACCCAAATTGTGCTAAATTTCTGAGCCAATTTTTCAGAGGAGGATGCGAGAATGGCAAAGGCTAAATTTGAGAGAACGAAACCCCATATCAACGTGGGTACGATAGGACACGTAGACCACGGTAAGACGACACTGACAGCGGCGATCACGATGTACTGTAACAAGAAATTCGGCGACAAGGTGATGACTTACGAAGATATTGACAACGCACCGGAGGAAAAGACTCGTGGTATTACCATCAACACTCGTCACGTCGAGTACCAGACCGAGAACCGTCACTACGCGCACGTTGACTGCCCCGGACACGCGGACTACATCAAGAACATGATTACGGGAGCCGCACAGATGGACGGAGCAGTTCTCGTGGTATCGGCTCCGGACTCGGTGATGCCCCAAACGCGGGAGCATATTCTGTTAGCCAGGCAGGTAGGAGTGCCGGCGATTATCGTCTATCTCAACAAGATCGATCTGATGGACGATCCGGAGCTCATCGACCTCGTCGAGGAAGAGATCAAAGACGTTCTCAATGAGTACGGATTTCCGGGCGACGAGATTCCCATTATTCGGGGCTCTGCGTTCAAGGCGATGGAGAACATCGAGGACGAAGAGGCTATTAAAAGCGTTATCGATCTGCTCGCAGCGATGGATAGCTACTTTCCGGTTCCCGAGCGTGACGTCGATAAGCCCTTCCTGATGCCTATCGAAGATGTTTTCTCGATCTCCGGTAGAGGCACTGTCGTAACCGGCAGGGTTTCTAGGGGTATCGTCAAGCTGGGTGACGAGGTGGAGATCGTCGGCATCAAAGAAACTCAGAAAACGGTTGTCACAGGTGTGGAGATGTTCAACAAGATTCTTGACGAGGGACAGGCCGGCGACAACATCGGTACCCTCCTCAGAGGCATTGACAAGGACGCCGTCGAGCGAGGTCAGGTTCTCGCAAAACCGGGCACGATCACACCCCATAAGAAGTTCAAGGCTACAGTCGTCGTGCTGACAAAGGAAGAGGGAGGCAGACACTCTCCCTTCTTCACCGGCTATCGCCCTCAGTTTTACTTCCGAACGACGGACGTCACCGGCACGGTGAGCCTCCCAGAAGGCAAGCAGATGGTTATGCCCGGGGATCACACGGAGATCGATGTAGAATTGATCAGCACGATCGCGGTCGAAAAGGGAGTTCCCTTTGCCATTAGAGAGGGCGGAAAGACTGTAGCGTCTGGTCAGGTTATAGATATCCTGGAATAGCGAGTTTTGTGCGTGGCGGCAAGTTAGGTCTTTCCAGGGCAATACGGAGGAGCAATGGCGAAGGAAAGAATCAGGGTGCGGTTGAGGGGATTTGATATCGAATTGATCGACCAGAGTGCCAAGGCGATCGTGCAGACGGTGCTAAAGGCTGGAGCCAAGGTCTCGGGTCCGATTCCTCTTCCAACGATGACGAATAAATTCACTGTTCTTAGGTCACCGCATGTGAACAAGAAGTCTCGGGAGCAGTTCGAAATGAGAACACATAAGAGACTGATCGATATCATTGAGCCTACGTCACCTGTCATGGATGCGCTTATGAAACTTGAGCTTCCCGCAGGTGTCGACGTAGAGATAAAGCAGTAGGGTACAGACAATGTTGGGCCTTATCGGCAAAAAGATAGGAATGACTCAAGTTTTCGACGATTCTGGGAATCTTGTCCCTGTAACGGCGGTTGAGGTCGAACCGAACTTCGTTCTCGGCGAACGAACCCAGGAGAGGCACGGCTACAGCGCAGTCATTTTGGGGGCGTTTGAAAAGAAGAGCACTCGGGTCAAGAAACCGGTAGCAGGCCAGTTTCCCGAGGGAGTACCAGCGACTCGACTCGTTGCCGAGTTCAGAGATTACGATGTTGACTGCAAGGTGGGAGACTCTCTAGGTCTCGATCTGTTCGAAGGTGTAGGTTTCGTGGATGTTCAGGGAGCGTCGAAAGGCAAGGGATACCAGGGTGTCATGAAGCGGCATGGCTTCAAAGGCGGCAGCAAAACACACGGATCGAAGTTTCATAGGACCCCCGGTTCGACAGGGATGGCGGCATGGCCATCCAAGGTATTCAAGGGCAGCAAGATGGCCGGGAGAATGGGTGGGGCTCGCACTTCGATGCAGAACCTCAGCCTTGTCTCGATCGACCGGGAAAAAAACCTGCTCTTGATAAAGGGAAGTG
>CAZLRN010000166.1:0-9169 GCA_964561715.1 uncultured Spirochaetales bacterium | reverse complement strand
GTCCTGGATCGCGGATTCATTCTCTTCGATGGTGATCTTGCAGAGATGAAGCAGCGCTACATCAAGAGGCGGACCGTGCGGATAACCCTGGAGCGGGAGGTGGCCGTTCCCGATTGGCCGGAAGTTGAAATCGTCCCCTCTGGAAGTTTGGAGTGGACAGTCTTGTTCACCCCGGACCATATGCCGGTTTCGGAGTTGCTGAGCCGAATCGTGAGAGATCTCCCGGTCGCTGATGTGTCCATCGAGGAGCCTGGAATTGCGTCGGTGATCAAGCTGCTCACACAGGGTGAGGCGGGGCGCCCCCGGAGAGGCCGAGGTAACGGTCAAAGTTAGTCGATTATTAGGCAGATTTAACCGGAGGGAGATTGCCTGCCTTAGCGAGCTCGCCTAGCTCTCGGACGAAGAGATGGAGGCCGGAATAGAGTGTCTCCAGGAAGGATTTGCTCCGAAGTTGCAGCAGCGGTGCCAGAGTTATCGTGTCCTCTATGAGTGCTATTTTGTTGTTAGCATGCTGTTTGCTTAGGAGAGCTGCAAAACGGCCTACCAATCGGCAAGCCGTTTTGCTTAGGAGTTGCAGGCTGCGCCCGCAACTCCACTGAAACAAACACAGACGAACCAAGCCCTGGGTGGTTAGCACCCCCAAGGCTATTTTTGTGGTTGCCTCTTCGATAACTAACGCCGCTACAAGATTTTGCAAACCCTTCTTCCGTACATCTGTGGTCTGATCCAACACCTCCCAAAGATTTCCTGGTACAAATGAAATCCACCCGAACTTTCGTTTGTCGAATTGTTCCTGCAAACTACTTTCCTCTGAGGTCCGCCCGCCTCGAGGCGGGCAAACGCCATCTTGGCCGGACTCGTTGGAACAGAATGAGCCGGTACCGAATGAGCCGAAACAGGGCAGTGGGACGAAACAGGTCTGGGTTGGCGAAACATGGAGGGGTTGATATTCAGATTGATGCTGCTTAGTATTTGAGAAGCGTCCTGGTAGCAGATCCAAACTCGTTTGGATCTCGAGGCTGGTACCGGCCGCACAGACCCTTTCTGATATCGGTATTTGGAGCAGATAGCATTGGCAGACTACACACCCAGTAAGAGAGTCGAAGCGCTGCGCGGCGAGTTACTGTGCACCGACGAGGTGCTGTGCTACGAACGCGCCCAGCTGGTGACGGAGTCCTACCAGTGTACGGAGGGCCGGCCTCGAATTCTTCGACGCGCAGAGGCGCTCCGTCATGTCTTGGTAAATATGACCATTTTCATTCGCGACGGCGAGCTGATTGTGGGACAGCAGACCGAGAAAGTCAAAGGCGTGCCCGTTTTTCCGGAGACCGGTGCAATCTGGGTTGAAGAACAGATGGATATCTTCGAAAAGCGCAGGTTCAAACGGGTTCGGGTGCCGTCAGAGGGCAAGGAGCGGCTGCTGCAGTCGCTGCAGTACTGGAAAGAGAAAACGATTCAACATCAGATGTCAGCCAGTCTTCCGGAGGAAACAAGGAAGGTGCTGGAGTTCGAGTGTTCGCCGCTTTCACCGAATCTCTTTATAAGAAACGCCATCGGGCATCTACTGGTGGACTATCCCAAGGTCTTGCGCTCCGGCTTCGACGGTATCCGGGCAGAGGCCAGGGACCTGGCTGCCGCAATCGACATAACCGACCCGGACGGCGGGCTGAGAAACCACTTCTATCAGGCCGTGATGATAGTCTGCGAGGCTGCGGCCGATTTCGGCAGGAGATACGCAGTCAAGGCTGCGGAAATGGCAGCTGTCGAGCGGGATCTGCGGCGCCGCGGGGAGCTCGAGGAAATCGCCCGCATTTGCGAACGTGTACCGGCAGGCCCCGCAGAGACCTTTCACGAGGCCCTGCAGTCCTTCTGGTTTACGCATCTGATCATCCAAATAGATACGGACGGTTTGGCAATATCACCCGGCCGGTTCGATCAGTACATTCATCGGTACTACCGCAGGGATATTTCAGAGGGGCGAATCACCCATGAGCATGCACAGGAACTGCTCAACTGCCTCTGGATAAAGTTCTACGAGATCATCAAGCTGGTAGACAACCGGAGCCTCGACGACATGCTGTTCGGAACGGGAAACAACCTCTCTCAGAACCTCGTGCTCGGGGGGGTGGATACCGATGGAGCGGACGCCACCAACGATCTGTCATACATGTGCCTGGTTGCCGACGGAACCGTCCGTTTCGATCAGCCCTCCCTGAGCGTCAGGGTGCACGAGGACACACCCGACGAATTTCTCAGGGCGGTCGTGGATGTGATCAAGCTCGGCGGGGGCAAACCTGCGATTTTTTTCGATCAGGCCGCCATTCCGGCTCTGCTCGCGACGGATGTGTCGATCGACGAGGCACGAGATTATGCGCTCTGCGGCTGCGTGGAACCGGCGACTGCCTTCAACTCGTACACCTGGGCCAACGGCTGCATGTTCAACCTCCCGAAATGCGTCGAGCTAGCTCTCAACAATGGGGTCTGTATGTTGACGGGTCTCCAGATGGGGCCGAAAACCGGAGCGCCGTCCGAGCTGGACAGTTATGAAAAAGTATGGACTGCATTCAAGGAGCAGGTGGCCTATTTTATCAGACACATGGTCTGTATCTTGAACACGTGCGACACTATCCACGCAGACACACTGCCGACCCCTTTCGTCTCCGCAATAAGCGATGCCTGCCTGTCTCGCAGCACGGACATCACAGCCGGCGGTGCAGAGCACAATCACATAGGAGTTTCGGGAATCGGCCTGGCAGACGCGACCGACGCTCTAGCCGCGGTCAGGGCACTCGTTTTCGATCAACGGGAAATCTCGCTCGAAGAGCTGAACCAGGCGATGGTTGCTGATTTCGAGGGGC
This sequence comes from uncultured Spirochaetales bacterium, assembly GCA_964561715.1. Lineage (GTDB taxonomy): Bacteria > Spirochaetota > Spirochaetia > SZUA-6 > CAZLRN01 > CAZLRN01. Next base: position 6,311 of record CAZLRN010000166.1, on the reverse strand, counting down.
ATGAAGTGGAACTCGAGATGCTTAAGAAAAAGGCAGCCAAGTACGGCAACGACGACGACCGGGTCGACTTGATCGCACGAGAGATAGGGCTGTTTTTCTGCCAACAGGTTTCCGGTTACCGATGTCTGCGCGGGGGGCGATACCGTCCGGGTCTATTCCCGGTCGCCTCGAACGTGCCTCTCGGGCGCCGTGTCGCCGCTCTTCCCGGAGGCCACAGGAGCAGGCAGCCCCTTGCAGACGGGATCTCGCCCGCGCCCGGCTGCGACACAAACGGGCCGACTGCGGTCATAAAATCCGTCACCAAGGTGGACCATACAATAGCTCACAACGGGACCCTGCTCAACCTGAAGTTTCATCCCGGCACAGTTCAGAACAGCGAAGGTGTCGGGAACCTCATGTCCCTGATCCGGACCATGGGCGATTTAGGGGGGATGCACGTACAGTTCAATGTAGTGGGTGCCGATACCCTCCGCGACGCCCAGGAACATCCCGATCAACACCGGAGTCTGCTTATCCGGGTGGCCGGCTACAGCGCGTTCTTCGTCGAGCTGGACAGCGCCCTGCAGGATCACATCATTTCACGGACCGAAAACGTATTTTGACGCCGTCTACAGTCGAAACATCGGAGGTGATACAATGCTAGAAACTCGGGTGGTCTATCTTGAACCCGGAAAGATCACGATAGAAAAAATACCTCTTCCTCAGGTCGGGCCGAATCAGATTCTCATAAAGAGCAAACAGGCGTCTATCTGCGGCTCGGAGCGGTATTTCTACAGGGGCCTGTCGGTTAGACCTCAGGACGAGGCCAGAGGCGGGCCTGAAACCAGACTGGGGGCTCCGAGGGCGGATGGCAAACCCAAACACAACTACCCCATGGGACCGCTCGGCCACGAGGGCGGCGGGACCGTGGAGGAGGTGGGAAGCGCCGTTACCGAATACCCGGGCGGAGGCAAGGTCGCGGTTGGCGACAGGGTCGGCAGCCTCGTCTATCCTACATTTACCGATTACTGGGTCACCGAGGTGGAGCATGTTCAGCCGATTCCGGACGGGGTCAGCTTCGAGGTCGGATGCCTGTACGAAGCCCTGGGTTGCGCCGCCTGGGCGGCTAGGCATATGGGAGTCAGGCTAGGCGACGTCGTGGCCGTGAACGGAGCGGGTTTTGCGGGCAATATAATGCTCCAGGGAGCCGTCAAGGCAGGGGCCTCGAAGGTATTCGCGGTGGATGTCGAGCCCTCCAAACTAGAGGTGGCGCAAAGGCTGGGCGCGGAGACTATAAACGCCGACAAAGAGGACCCGGTGCGGGCGGTTCTGGACAAGACGGGCGGCAAAGGGGTGGATGTGGCAGTCGATGCTGTTGGCGGCACGGGAATAGGAGTCGTCCAGGCCCTGGGCATGGTGCGTCACAACGGGATTCTGTCCATCTACGGCGATAACTACATACCTGTCAAGGAGTTCTGTTTCAACCGTTTCCACGAGGACGCTCTGGAAATACGCAACCTTAACGCCGTGCACTACACCAGGTTCCAGTCCATCGAGAATATGAGAGAGGCGTATCGAGCCGTTGAAAGGGGTGTGTTCGACCTGGATATCATATTCGAGAACTCGGTTACGTACAAGCTGCATGAAATCGCAGATGTCTTCCGTAGAGAGTCGGAAGCTCTCGATAGGCAGAGCTCGCTAAAGACCCTGATCATACCCTGATGCCGGGGACCCCGGTTCCACGCCTTCGACATTGTGGAGGCCGATCCTCAGCAGCCGACCAGTCATTAGATATAGAGAGCCTGTTAGCGTAGTGTATGCTGGCTATCCCAATCTGTTTACTCTAGCGGAGGTATCGCCTCCTTTCGGAGAATCTGCTATTCTTAGGCAAAATCAAAGAAGTCAAATAATGGCAAACGGATACTCGGCCCCCATCCTGAGGGTCAATCCTAGACCCATACATAGTGCATCGAAGCTTGGAGGTTGATATGGCGCTTCACGACGACCTGCTTAAGCGAATTTACCGAGACATGGTTAGAACAAGAGCCCTGGACAACCAGTTGATCAAGGACGCGAGGGGAGGAGTGATGCACACCCAGTGGCACAGCGGGCTCGGCGAAGAGGCTATTGTCGGTCCTGTATCCCTTCTCAAAAAGGAGGACTATGTCACGTATACCCACCGCGGCGCGTACGTCTGGATAGCCAAGGGCATGAGCATGAGGGAAATTCTTGCCGAGTTCTATGGGAAAGCCACCGGATGCGCAGGCGGGAAAGGGGGAACCCACATCGTCAAGCCCAGTCTGGGAATATTCGGCCGTAGTGGGATGCAGGGGGGCCACTTCCCATTGGCAGCCGGAATGGGCATCGCAGCCCAACTGCAGGGCGAAGGTCAGGTGGTCATGTGTTTCTTTGGCGATGGCTGCGGCACAAGGGCGCCTCTGCACGAGGCCATGAACTACGCCTCTATTTGGAAGCTGCCGATTCTGTGGTTCTGTGAGAACAACGGCCAATCCATGTCCGTCAAGATTGAAAAGACCTGGGCAGTCGAGAATATATCTGAAATCGCCGGCTCCTATGCAATGCCCGGAAAGACAATCGAAGACGGCAACGATGTGATTGCGGTGACCGAAGCGGCTTCGGAATACCTCGATAGAGCCAGGAGGGGCGAAGGGCCGGCCCTGCTCGAGATAAAGACCTATCGCTGGCGCGGTCACTACGAGGGCGATCCCATGACCTACAGAACCAGGGAAGAGGTAGAAGAGTGGAAGAAGAAGGATCCGCTACCCCGATTTCAGAAGGAGCTCTTTAGTCGCGGTGTGATCACCCAGGAAGATATACTCAGAATTCAGGCTGACGCCGATGCCGAGGTGGCGGATGCTCAAAAGTTCACCGAGGAGAGCCCGGAGCCACCGGAAGAAGACGCCTTCAAAGATATCTACGCCACCACCCATTCCTAATCCAACCCACATGCTAAGGGGAAATCAAAAATGAAAGAGGTCTATACATACCAAACGATTCAGGATGCGATAGCCGAGGAGATGAGACGGGACAAGAGGGTGTTTCTGACCGGCGAAGCCGTTGGTCCCGGCGGCACCTCTCCGACACGACCCCCCAAAGAGCTCATGGAGGAGTTCGGCGAAATGCGGATCCGAGAGACGGGAATCGTCGAAACCATGCTGGGCGCCGGAAGTTCGGGAGCGGCCATGGCCGGAATGCGGCCAGTCGTGGATTTCATGATGGGGGACTTCATGTTTCCCGCATGGAACGAGATTCTCCAGGCCGGGCTCTGGCGATCCGGGCACGGCGGCGCGGAAAACCTTCGGGTTCCGGTTGTCTATATCGCGGCGATTATGAGCTACGGCGCGGGCGGATTCTCCCACACCCGGGCTCCCATCGCTAACGTCTGGCACGGACCCGGCCTGAAGCTGGTCGTTCCGACAACTCCGGCCGATACCAAGGGTTTGCTTAAAACCGCCATTCGGGATGACAATCCCGTAGTCTTCATGCCCCATCGGCTGCTGTACAGAACCAAAGGCCCCGTTCCGGAAGAAGAGTTTCTGATTCCCTTTGGAGAAGCCAAGATCAGACGAGAGGGTAAGGATGTAACGATTCTGGCGGTTAGCTACATGGTCAACCTGTCTCTCGAAGTGGCCGAAGCCCTGGAGCAGGAGAACATCAGCGTGGAAGTCATCGATCCTCGGACGTTGGAACCCCTCGATTTCGAGACAATCAAGGCCTCAGTGGAAAAAACCGGCAGGCTGGTCGTTGTGGATGAGGACTACATTAGATGCGGCGTGGGCGCAGAGATCGCTTTCCAGGTGCAGGAAGCGGTGTTCAAATCACTGAAGGCTCCGATCCAGAGGGTCGGTAATATGAACACGCCCATTCCGCTGGCCGCCACACTCATGAATGCGGTGATGCCCACGAAAGAAAAGATAGCGGCAGCGGTTAAAAAAACCCTGGCTTAGAATAGAACTTGGAGGCTAAATAGTATGGAAGTCGAGGTTGTCATGCCCAGATTAGGCGAGGAGATGACAAAGGGAATCATCGTGGAATGGTTGAAAAAAGAGGGTGACCAGGTCGAGGCCAATGAGGCTCTTTTCGTAGTCGATACGGAGAAGGCCACAATGGACGTGGAATCAGAGGTCAGTGGGGTTCTCAAAAAGATCCTCGTGACCGATAACACCGAAGAGGTCCCCGTCGGACAGGCTGTCGCCATCATCGAAAAACAGGGTTAGCCGAAAGGGGCGCCAAACATGTCGAAGCAGGAAAATCCGGTATCCGAAGTGATCCCCATGCGAGGATGGCGCAAGACCCTTGCGGAGCGAATGATCAACAGTCATCTGCAGAACGCTGAGGTAACCCAGATGAGGGAAATCAGCGCAGACGCACTGGTTGATCTTCGCCAATCGCTTGTGGGTCGTTTGGAAAAAGAGTACGGCTTTCGCCTCTCCTACACCCACCTGATCATAAAGGCCGCGGCTCTGGCCCTTGAAGAACACCCCATTGTCAACTCCTCCCTGGTGGAGGATGAGATCAGGATTTACAGCGACATCAACATCGGAATGGCCGTTGCCCTCGAAAGCGGCGGATTGCTCACCCCCGTGATCCGACAGGCTGACAAAAAATCCATTGTGGAGGTGGCCCGAGAGGCAATCCAGGCGGCGGAGCAGGTACGGTCTAGGCGCTTCGATCTTGGAATCCTCTACGGCGGCACCTTCACTGTGACGAACGCCGGCATGTTCGGAACAGATTTCGTGACACCCCTGATTCCGATTCCTCAGACTGCCGCTCTGGGAGTAGGAAAACTGGCCACCAAACCTGTGGTTAAGGATGATCAGATCGTCATCGGCAAGGTGATGGGTCTGAGCCTGACCTACGACCACAGAGTGATAAGCGGAGCCGTTGCTGCTCAGTTCTTCCAAACAGTGGAAGAGATCATTGCAGTTCCGGGGAAACTGGATCTGGGAATTTGATTATCACTTGGGGAAAATCACTCGGTGAGAATCACTTGTTGGCAATCACTCGGTGATCGAGCCCACCACACGGAGGTATTCCGTCATGCTACAGGCATTGGAGAGAGAACAGAGCATCAGAGATAGAATCTTGACGGTCAAACCGACTCCAAGAGTCGAGAGGCTCAGGCACAAGTATTTGGACACGCCTGATAGAGCTGTAATCGACATTCCCCGTATCAAGACTCAGATTATGAAGGAGACCGAAGGGGAGCCCATGGCAATTCGTCAGGCGAAGGCTCTTGCTGCAACTGTGAGAGGAACGGCCATTAACATCTACGCCGATGAGCTTTTGGTAGGCTGGCTGTTTACCGAGCCCCGGGGCAGCAATCTCAGTTGGCAACAGGCGCTGCTGATGGAGGATCAGCAGGAACTCGATACTCTCAGCACACGGCAATACTCACCGTTTCTCTTAAGGGATGATGATATGCGAGAGCTGCGCGAGCAGATCCTCCCATACTGGAGAACGCATCATCCTTCCCCGCCGCTTCCCTCTGAGCTCACAGACGACTTGCCGGATGGCCCGCTGACCAGGATGAGGAGACGCTACTATCCTGACACCATGGCCCACTGGACGGCGGGCTACGAGAAGGTGCTGAAAAAGGGAATTCTGGGGGTCAAGAGGGACGCCGAGGAGAGGTTAGCCCGGCTCGACCTGACCGATCCCGAGGAGTTCGAGAAGATGCCCTTCCTTCGGGCTGTTATCCTCGCCCTGGAGGCGGCGGCAGAGATAGGACTGAGGTTCGCTGCACGTGCACGGGAGATTGCAGAGACGGAGGAAGATGACGAGAGGAAGACGGAGCTACTGAGAATAGCAGAGATCTGTGATTGGGTTCCGGCAAATCCGGCGAGAACATTTTACGAAGCGTTGCAGGCAGTCTGGTTCACCCATATGCTGCATGCCTGGGACAACGGGCATAGTGCCGGTATGGGTCCGGGGAGAGCGGATCAGTATCTCTACCCCTACTATGCAAAGGACATTCAGGAGGGAAGGTTAACCAAAGAGGCGGCGCAGGAATTGATCGACTGCTGGTTCATGAGATACTCCCAATACTACATCATCTGGCCCTGGGAAATGGCGCGCTTTTGGACTCCTCATACTCCGGGGCACCATATCGACGTAGGCGGTTTGAAACCCGATGGATCGCGATGTTCCTGTGATCGTAGATTACGTTGAGGTCTTCATAGAGATCTGTGTCGATCACACCTGATTCGAGTGCCTTACGAAAGATAGTCCTCTCCGAGATCTTAGGGTCGCCAATTTCCTGGAACAATAGCTGTTGGTCAATTTAGGAGGTTTGGAGGTCGATCTGCTTC
>CAZLRN010000165.1:0-9219 GCA_964561715.1 uncultured Spirochaetales bacterium | reverse complement strand
AGTGCCAGGACCGCGAAGAGCCCGCCGTATCCAAGGACGGCTATGCTGAGCTGATTCGTTGCTGAGAGGATCCAGCCGAACAGGCATGAAGAGACAATCCATCCGAGAGTGCCGAAGAGTCGAATTTTCCCGTAGCCCGTGGGATTGCCATCGCAGATGTGACAGTAGATCAGAGATTCCGTGTCTATGAGCGGAAGAATGGGGCGGACAAACAGCCCATTGAGAATGATGCCAGGCAAGACGATGAGAGCCCTCTGGCTCAGGATCAAATGGGAGAAACCCCCGAATCCAGGTAGAGCGATCAAAAGAGCTCCAAGCGAAACGGCTAGAGCAAAAAGGGTGATAAGTCTGTTTTCAATTTTAAATCTGTCGGCAAGATAGCCGGCAAGGGGCGTAGAGGCAATTCCGAGAATTGCCTGGAGGAAAAAGACTGTTCCGATGAGGTGTAAGGCAGGAGTTCCATCCGCTAGGAGAAGAATCTTTTTGTAATAGATGCTGAAAAAGGGAACGCCGGCGCCGAAGGCCATGAAGTAGAACCACTGGAGAAGGCGCACCCTCACGCCCAATGTGCGGATTTTGGAGGACGAATGCACCGGTCTACGACACGTTGGAGAGTTTGCCGGTCTCTTCCATTGGATCCGCCACGCCGGATTTCAGCGAGGCAGCAGGCTCGGCAGCCGTATTCTCGGAATGGCTTGGTGTGGAGGGCTGAGCCCGCCCCACCGTATCGTCGGAAGACGTATACTCAGGGACTGTATCCTCGGAGGTCATATCCTCGACGCCGCTATCCTGCGAACCCGTATCTTCGACGTCCGTTTCCTCGATAAGGGCCGGACTCTTGCTCTGTTTCTCCGCGATCCGGGCAGCCTGGAGGCAGAAGCTTTCGAAGCGTGCCTCGAGCAGCTGCGGGTAGGGATTCCCGTCGGCTTCGATGGTGAGAAAGGGGATGAGTTCCTCCTCTGAAAACTGAGCGAAATCCGGCTCTCTCCTGGCCTTTCGATACGACTCCCTCTTGGATTTGGCGTTGGTGATGGGCAGCAGCACGGATTCGGTGAAACGAACGGGCATGCAGCCAAAAGGTCCGATGTTGATGACTCCGGCGTATTTTGTGAGAGCATCCCGCATTGTCACTCCTGCTATGAGGCCAGGCTCACCCTTGAGAGCAGGGGGAATGATGTGCTGGGAGTAGCGAATGATGTCTTCGATATTGATGATCTCCGGATCGAAGAGCCCTGAGGTAGCAAGGATGCGTTTGATTTTCTTTTCGATGTGCTGCTGGGTTCGGTCGGAGATAAAGAACTCCAGCCATCCGAGAAAACCGCTGAACTCGGGCTTCTGTAGTCCCCTTTTGGTCATGAAGTTCAAGTAGTAGATCCAGTCGGAGATCGGGGAGACTCTCGTAACAAATCCTCTCTCCGCCGCACGTTTGGCTATGCCCAGGTTGGAAAAGGGATCCTTTCGCACGAAGATTTCCCCCAGGATGACGATCTGAGGCGTCTCCTCGAAACTCTGTTTCAGGGGGATGCTGTATAGTCTGGCGGCCGATTCTTTGAGCTGTTTGTAGAGAGAAAGCCTTCTCTTTCCACTAAACACCTCTATGATTTTTTCGAACTCCTCGTTGAAAATCTCTATGGCCGAGTCCACGTCCATGGCAAGAGTCCAAATGGCGCTCTGGATGTCATCCATGGCATCAGCAATAACGATGGCTTTCCAGGCCCAGAGAGAGAAAGCCGTTCCGAGCCCGGCATAACGCTCCTCATTAGCCAGGGAGATGAGGGCCACATCCTCGAGCCTCCTCTCCCGGATTAGGAGGTTCATGAAGGTATGGTACTGTCCCAGCCTGCAGTAACCGGCCGCCTTGGGCTGGAAAACGACGAGTTTCTCGGTGGGATCTTCTCTATATTTGAGGTACTTGAGCATCGAACCCACGCAGACCAGCATCGGAAGGCACTCCTTGCACGTCGTGACGCCCCGGCCTAGGCGTAGGACTTCGCTGTCTGCCATCGGAAGCGCCTCTGATCTCACCCCCAGCCGGTTGAGCACCGCAGAAACCATTCGGTTGGCGAAGACGTTCATGGATGGAAGGATCATCTTGATGCGTTTGTCCTTCAGCGGGATGCGCTTGCGCTTGGAATCGATGAAAAAGGCCTTCCCCCTTTCGATCACCACTTTCGCTTGCCTGTATCGGCCCTTGCTGGCGTCGCGAATATCCCTCTGCACCTCTCTGTAGTTTTCAACGATATCGAAGAATGCCTCGATTCTGGTGTTGATGCCCGCATCGGCGGTATGGCCATCCAACTCGAGGGTTAGAGAGGGCTTTGTGCCCATGGTCTTCCTGAAGTATGTGATCAAGAAGGAATCGATAGCGCAGAGGAAGTTGGTGATGTACACCCCGTAGAGTTGACTGTCCCGTTTTATGATCTGTGATGCTCTTAGTATACGTTGGCCGATCTCCCAGTGCATGTAGTGCCGATACGGAAGCCGTAGAGGCTCCTCGTCGTAGGGAAGCATATCGAAGGGGATGACGAGGTGTTCTCTGGAGGCGAGTTTCTTGGGGATCCCTTTATTCGCTTCGGGGGCAAAGGCGTTGTAAGGCCTTCCCAGGAGCACCACGGCGAACTTTTCAGGATCGTTGTGCAGCTCCTCGAGGGCTTTTTTCCCCAGAGATTTGCACTCCTCCTCGAAGGCTCTCTGAACATCGAGAGCCTTTTGAAAGGCTGCCATCGCCTGGGGCCGACTGAATCCAAGATCCAGCGCTACCTTGGTGAATGCAGCGCGCCCCTTTTCCCAGCCCCCGGCGAAATTGATCGTGGGGGCAATAATTCTCTCATCCAGGTTTTTCTCCTGGAAAGCCCTTTGCAGCCAGAAGGCCTCTCCCTGCACGAAGATGCAGGTGGAGGAGAACTCCTTTCTTGTGTTGCCCTTTGGGACGTAGAGCTCTTCGACATGGGGCATGAAGATAAAATCCGGATTCTTTTTGGTCAGGCTTTCGAAGAGCCCGAGTCCGATTTGGGCAGGGAAACAGAGCGAAGAAGTCTGGCGGTCAAAGGCTGCCTCTTCGATCTCATCGGGAGTCACCACCTCGCACCCCAACTGGGCAAAGAAATTGTAGTAGAGGGGAAAAATCCAGTGCGTGGCGAAGGTTGTATTGATCCCGATACGGGGCGCATGAGGATCGATTCGAGATGCGGGCACGTACTTATCGAAAAGCAGTTGCCTTCGAACCTTGATGAGATCGAGATGATCAGTCTCTGTCTTCTTTTTCAAGCGGATATTGTAGTAGCGGTTGCAGGCCCCTCCAAAGGGGTAGAGCTCCTCCTCTATGCGAATGCGCTGGATCCGGCATTTCAGGTCGCACTTCTCCTTGCCTCCGGCACAGGTGAAGGATTCTTCGTAGTCTATCTTGCGATCTACCAGAGTCTGTAAATCGAAACGCTTTTCCTGAATCAGGCCAAGGGACAGCCTTTTTTTGAGCTCCAGCGCGACACCGAAGGCTCCCATCAAACCGGGCTCAGGGGGAACGACAATCGGTTTTTTGAGGATGTTGGCCATGGCGAGGGGCACGGCTCTGTTGTAGCAAACTCCGCCCTGCATAAAGATCTTCTTTCCCACGGGTCGGTGCCCCTTCACACGGTTGGCATAATTGAAGCAGATCGAATACACCAGTCCAGCTAGGATGTTCTCTCTCGAGATGTTCTCGTGAGTGGCGTTTTTGATATCCGAAGAGATAAAGGCGGCGCACTGGTCGTTGAAGTTGGGCGGTCTATCGCCCCTCAGGGCAAGCTCTGCGATCTGCGTGACGGGGATGCCGAGGGACTCGTAGGCTGACTCCTCGAGAAAAGATCCCGTTCCGGCAGAGCAGGCTTCGTTCATGGCATAATCAGAGGCCACGGAGTTGGTCAGGTGCGTGTATTTGGCGTCCTGCCCTCCGATTTCGAAGATGGTATCAACTTGGGGATCGAAGTAGACTGCGGCTGCTGCATGGGCGATGATTTCGTTGATGATGCCGTCAGTCAGTGAGTAGAGACCTGCGATTTGCCGCCCCGAGCCAGTCACCCCGATGCCGACGATATCGACGCTCGTTCCATCGAGCTGCTCGAGCAGGCTCTGGTAGCAGGCTCTCGATGCCTCGACAGGATTCCCGTTTGTTCTGAGGTAGATCGATCCCAGCATCCGATCATCCGCGATTCGAAGCAGAATAGCTTTGGTCGTTGTAGAGCCGACGTCGAGCCCGACGAGGCATCGATCACCGGATCTGGCGCGGTCGAATTTGGTTTGATTGAAGGTGACCAGGGACTCAGCCTCTCTTAGTGGAGTGAGAAAGCTGAAGTTGGAGTGCTCGCTACGGAAGAGCTGCAAAGGTCGAATTTTGCCTTTGGTGAAAGCAGCGATCGCTGCTCCGAGAGCCTCGAAATAGGGAGCCTCTTTTGGTACGTAGACCTCCGGGATCACCTCTCTGAGTTTTTCGATCACGACTCGGTTTCGAGCCGTGCCACCAACTGCGATAATCCGCTTATGAGGAACCTTGGCCAGAAGCTCGATGATCTTCTGGGCGATCATCTTGCAGAGGCCGCTGGTGACATCGGATATGGCGATTCCCTTATTTAGAGCATGGGTGCAATCGGATTTGCAGAAGACGCTGCATCTACCGCTTACGGCGTAGGGGGTGCCGGACTCCGCCAGCTCAATAGCCTTCTCGAGGCGAATATCCATGCGTCTGATCTGCTGCAGAAAGAACTCTCCCGTTCCGCTGGCACATTTGTTGCCTGTCGAGATACCTACGATGCGTTGCGTGTGGTCGAGGCGATAGACCATGAATGTTTCACCCCCCGCCGAGACCAGGGCGTCGAACTGCTGTCCTTCTGACTTCACGTGTTCGAGGGCATACTCGACAGCTTCGGGTTCGGTTATGGTGGGGTAACGGACGAAGTGCCTGAATTTTCTTCCAGTCACCAGGGCCGGAATGGTGTCGGATTGAAGCTCCTTCAATATGCTTCTGAAGGTCTCTCTGGGATTGCCTTCGTGGGGTCTTAGAATGACCCTTTCAACCTCGATTTTACCCTTTCGCTTCACAGCCTCCACAATGCTTACGGTGGAAGCTCCGAGGCATATTCCAAGTGCTCTATTGGTGTTTCTCATGATTGAAACACTCCTGTTTGTAGATGTTATATAACTATTTTGTTAAACAAAAGCAGGAGTTACTATATTATTCCTTATAAAAATGTTCAACAAGTTATTAATAAAATACACCGTCACCTCTCTAATAGCGGGCGCCCTACTGTGGGCTAACTATGATATACACGCAAATCCCGGATCTTGTAAAGAGCAGATTCTAAAGGCGTAAAAAGACGTAGTCTGGCCGGCTTTTCGATGCCTTGAGGCGCTCCTCCGATGTGGCGCCGGTAAGCATCAGAGCCGAAAGGTAGCCGAACCGCCTCGCCCCCTCGATATCTCCCTCGAGAGTATCTCCAAGCATGAGCACACGGGAGGGGGGAAGGATTCGATTGGCGCGCTTTTCGAGGTAAGCGTGATTGTAATGAAAAATAGGGGCATAGGGTTTCCCGAGATAAACCGTATCGATATCGACTCCATATGTGGCAAGCACCTCTTCGATGAGACGGGATATTCCTCCTGAGGCGATCCGGATTTCGCCATTACCGGCAGGAAAGAGCATGTCTGGATTCGGTACGATGAGTGGTGGTGTGGGGTGTCCGGCAGCCTTCACAAAAAAGTTGATTACACGATTGATCGTATTTTGCCAATCGTACTTTCCCTCCCCGACAAGCACGCCAGCGCAATCAGAAAGCTCCTCGAAAGACGAAGTTGTCCTCAGTCCCGCTTCCTCTGCATAGCACGGATCGCCCAACTCTCCCATGAGAAAGAACAGCAGTCCCTCATAGCCATTATCACGGATATAGTCTTTGAGGGTGTGGCCGCTGGAAACGATGTCTTCGGGGACTACGGGCAATCCTTCCCTTTGGAACTGTTGGCAGCGGGCCTCGATAGAGATATTTGCCGCGTTTGTCATAAGCGAGAATGGAATGGCCTCTCTCCTCAAAAGCGCAAGTAGCTCACCGCTTCCGGGAAGCGGTTTTCCCCGAAGAAGCAGAACCCCGTCGATATCGAGCACAACGGCGTCGATCAGGGCTCTGCTCTTCTCGAACCATTCCAAAAAGGTTCCGTTTCCCTGCATTCACTCTTCCTCAGGTTTAGCATCTGGTTCTCCTGTCTCGGAAACGGGCAACACAACCAGAAGTGGGGCGAAAAGGCCTAGAACCAAGAGCGGAAGATGCTCCCCTTTTGCTCGCTCCGAAGCCTCGAAGGCAACCCGTGGCCCCCTCGGGTGGAGGAACAGCTGAGCGATAGCGGTGCGGTTTTCTACGGCTGCCGCCTCATGGGCTAACAGGCGGGCCCGTTGGCCCGCTGCTTTGGTCGTATATCTAAGCCCTGCACTGTCTCTCCAATGTATAGAGCCGGAAGAGGAGCGGCGCAGGGCGCCCCGAAGCACGCTATCGTCGTGGTAGAGCGTGTAGATATCGCTGCCTGCCGACCTTCGGACTCGAAGCAGGCATTCATCCCCATCGAGTCTGACAGATATCCAGTTGCGGGCAGGTTCCTGCACGATAGAGCCTCTGGCGGGTCCCTTGCGGCTTTCTCTGATGAGCCATCGGTTATCACGCCTCAGGAGGTTGAGTATCATGCGTGGTTCCTCTTTCTCCGGATGCTTCAGGGAAGGGGCGGACTGATGGTGCAGTCCCTCTCCCATTCCACTTCGTACCGGTAGGTGATGGTTAGCTCATCATCCGGTTGTATGTCAATCTTCCAGGTGTAGATGCCCAGGTTGTCTTCCTCGGGTTTAGTGCTGCAATCGAGCCATTTGACTTTAATCTGCTCGGACTGTGAGCAGGGAATCACGTCCTTGATCGTGATGGCTGAGGCTTCCTTTCTGAAATTCTTGACACTGAGACGGTACTCATATCCCGCCGATCTTTTTCCCTTTATAAGCCCCGTTCTCTCCTTGAGCATTCCCAGGAGTTTTTTCTCAGCTTTCATCCTGAGCTCTTCCCTGGCGCCCAGCTCGAACTCCTCACCCGGGGCGATCTGCTCCACCCTGGTCTCTCCCACAAACTCGCCCTCAGCGTAGACTTTGACCTTTCCAGGCAGAATAACCCCTTCGCCGTTGGTCAGTCGGTCCACCGCGATCACGGCAGGAGAGAGGGAGGCGAGCCAGTAAAACCGTTTCTCGGTCGGAAGCTCAAAGGTGACAAGGCCGACCGGATGGGTGTTGCCATCTGCGGGAATGGTCCAACGCCCGGGGATCTCGAAGCTCTGCACGCCCGCTGGACTATCCTGAAGAGCCGCCTCAGGCTCCGTCAGCTCCTCTCTGAGTTCTTCGTCGTACTCCTCCTCGTATGCTTCGTCTGCCATCGCCTCTTCCGGCACTGCTGACGCCTGCAGATCAGCGGCCTTCATCTTTTTGGCGAGCGCAGGAGCCGCTCCTAGGACCAGCTGGCGCTCCGGACGATAGACATCGATGTAGTAGGGATCGGGTTCAACGATCCTTACAGGTCTGAATACGGCTGTCGAGATGGTGAGCTGCACGTTTTCCCAGTTCTCGAGAGTTCCGTTGTAGATTTCGGCGATCCCTTTAAGACTCGCCGATTTTTCACCCAGATCAACATCATAGCTTGGAACCCAATTGACTCTGTGGGTTTGGTAGGACAGCTCGATGAGAAAGGGACCCTCAGCATCGGCTTCTAACCCCGCCACAACTTCGGTTGTCTGCTCGACGCTGCTCTGGTTCTGGTATTCGTCTATCTGGGCTTGAAGGGTTTCGAGTTTTCTCGTGAGGGCCTCGATCTCGTCGTTCAACTGAGTGCGTTCGGCGAGATTGTCCGCACTGTGTTTCTTCTCGAACTCCAGGAACTCCGTCAAAGCCGAAAGGTCCGCATCCCCTGAAGCATACCAGGTGGGAAACTCAGAGGCTATTCGACCGCCCAGAGATTCCATGACCTCCTTTTGGCGAGCGGCAAAGGAGAACCTCTCCTGAAGGACCTGCAGCTCGTTTCGAAGGCTTTTCTCCCTTTCCTTGAGATTCTTCAGCACTTCGTGGCTCACCTCCTCCTGGTAACGGGTTTCCACATCAATGGCACCCAGCTTGCCCTTTCCATGACCGGAGAGGCGAACGCTGTCCTTCATGAGCATCTTTGTAAGTCCCGTTAGCCTCAGCTTGTGAAAGCCCTTTGTCAGGTCGATTTTACCGGACCGAAACACCCGGGCGCCATCGCGGGAGACATCGACCCGCTCGATTGTGGTTTCCAGCGTGCTTTCTTTTATCTCATCCATTAGGTCCTCCCTCTCGCTGCAGTTTCTGAAGCCGCGCTGCGGGTGGGCGAGCTCAGTCGGACGGGCTCGGCCGCCCGCGCCGCACTCCGCCCACGCTGAGCTAGCCCACGCTGAGCCCGCACTGCCGCTTGGGCGGCCGAGCGTAGCTTCGACCGCGGCTTTGCCGGCGGCTTCAGAAATTTGCACCTTCGGTGCTTAGGCATAAGACTACCTGCTTTGCATGTGGTCTTATACCAAATACTATAGTCGCAGAGCTCAGGATTGACAAACTGCACGCCTCTGTTTGAATAAACGCACATCGCTGCTGTATACTCATGCCGGGGGAAGGGTGCCATGACAGAGCTTTTATACCATACCGATTCCTATCTGAAGGAGTTCGAAGCCAAAGTCGTTGGCGTGATTGCCGACGCTAACAGCGTCGTGTTGGATCGCACGGCGTTTTACCCTGGCGGCGGAGGACAGCCTTGCGATTTCGGATGGCTGGGAGAGGCTCAGGTGGTCAAGGTGTCCCGCGAGCAGGGAGAGATCGTTCATCGGTTGGAGGGTTCGCTCCCCACGGAGGGCGATGCGGTCAAAGGCCGTTTAGACTGGGAGAGACGGTACAAGCTTATGCGGACTCACACAGCCTTTCACATTCTCTGCGGTATTGTGTGGCGCGACTACAAGGCTTCTGTAACGGGGGGAAACATGGATGAGCTCAAGGGGCGAATGGATTTTGAATTCGAAACCCTCAAACAGGAGCTGGTCCGGGAGATCGAGGAGAAACTCAACAGAGAGGTAAACGCTGCCCGACCTGTGAATATCAAGGTGCTGCCCCGCAAGCAGGCCTTTGAGATACCGGATCTGATCCGCACAAAGATCAATCTTCTACCC
>CAZLRN010000164.1:0-9276 GCA_964561715.1 uncultured Spirochaetales bacterium | reverse complement strand
CCGCCGCTGTTGTGGCCGCGGCTGTTGTGACCGCTGCGGCTGGAGTGCGCCCGTGTAACCGCTGCCTTGCAGAGGTTTTTCTTCCGCTGTGCTCAGAAGCGCCTCGAGCTGCCCCTCGAGTAACTCTATCCGTGCCGGATCTAGAATTGTAGGCAGGGAGGCTCTGTTGACCCACCTCGTATTGATCTTCCGGTGCTCCAATGTATCGGCGATGTATCCGGCATCCAGGCTGAAGCGCGCTGAGGCCGGCCCTGCGAAAAAGACGTTTTCGGCATACTCACCGGTGAATACGGCGATTCGGGGGAACACTTCCCGAATTGTCTTAATAATCGAAGCGTTGAGGTAGAGCTGCGCCTCTGAAAGATAGTTGGGAGACGTTGGCGCAGTGAGGACCGCAAGGCCCCCGGAGCTAAGGCGCTCTGCGAGAGCTTGGAGGAACGCGCGGGTGTAGTAGCGGGAGGAGAGCAGTGTTTCGGGCGATCCGGTATCGACGAACACTGCAGAGTACCGTTTGTCCACCTGCGCGAGCGTGCGCAGTGGGTCGCCGTAGAGAAGCCGGACGCGCCTATCGTCGAATGCGGCACGCTGGGATGCTGGCACGAGCGGCAGTCCGATTTCGTGAGTTTTTTTATCCTCCAGGGCTACATCCAGCGAAGCGACCGGGTGTTTCAGAATTTCCCTGATCAGGAAAGGCCAGCCGCCGCCTAGCACGAGGACATTTCCAGGCTCTTGCAGCTGGGCCAGGGCGATATGGGCCAGCTCTTCCTCCCGCTCCCCGCCCTCGGAGAAGTAGCTCAGCGTACCGTTCTGATAAAAGGTGACGTTGCCGTTCGTTTTGAAGGCAAGAAAGTTCTGATAGCGGGAGTCCGCATACGAGAGGAGCTCTGCTCCCTTAAAACGGCCGGCAAGCAGGGCCGCGTTCAGATACGCAACCACTGTTGGAAAAGCCGCTGCCGCGGCACAGGCTGCAAAAAGCGCAGAGAACAGGAGTTTTGCCCAGAGGTTTGACTTTGCCGCGCGGCAGACGGGAATCAGGAGGCCCGCCGCGAACACTGCGGCACCGGTCAACAGGGCGATCGCCATGGTTTGAAGTCGGCCGGCCAGAAGGAGAGAAAGGATAGCTCCCGCCGCTACTGAGCCCAGAGCCTCGGCGAGGTAAAGGCGCACGGGCGCCTGGGCGGCGTCTTCCGACAAGGCCTGGACTGCCGAGACGAAGAGCACGCCTACGCAGAACCCCGTTGGAGCGGCGGCAGCCAGGGCGAGCACGGCAGCCCTGGCAATGTCCAGGGAGAAAGTGTAGCCGAAAAAAAAGCCCCGGACAGCGGAAACCCAGAAGGGGCAGGCGATAACCAGAAGCCCGAAAACCAGGGTGAACACGGCGAAGTTCCGACGGGTCTTTTTGGCACCCCTCATAAGCGCCGAGCCTGCGAAGCTGCCTGCCCCGCCGAGGAGCAACCAGAAAGTAAGGTAGAGGCTCAAGGCCAGCTCGTTACCTGTCAGGCTGACAAGCAAGAGGCGCAGCTGGGTAAACTGGGCCGCGACACAAGCGGCGCCGATGATGCCATAAGCGATGATGAGCCTGATTTTACTTCCACAGGCCATAGATCACCTTGCCGCAATACCGGCACCTGCCGTTATCGATGCCGTAAGAAGACCAATCCACGCTGAAGCCCTGCCGTCTTACAAGCAGACGCCCACATTTCGGGCAGTACGTATTCTCGAGCTCCTCGCCCGGAGTATTGCCGACATAAACGTAATGAAGGCCCTGCTCCCGGGCGATCCGTCTGGCCCGAAGAAGCGTGTCCACCGGTGTCGGAGCGGGAGACTCCATCTTGTACATGGGAAAGTAACGGGAGAAGTGCAGCACGGCGTCGGCCCCCACGTTCTCCCGCACCCATCGAGCCAGGGCGGTGAGATCCTCTTCCGAGTCGTTTCCCCCCGGGACGACCAGGTTGGTGATCTCCACGTGCACGCCCATCTCCTTGAGGATCCTGATCGTCTCCTTTACCGGCGCCACGTGGCCTTCGCAGTACTTCTGGTAGTACTCGTCCCGGATGCCCTTCAGGTCCACGTTGGCAGCGTCGAGGTAGCGGGCAAGCTCCCGCAGCGGCTCGGGGTTGATGTAGCCGGCCGTGACCCATAAGTTCTTGATGCCCCTCTGTCGGGCCAGCTTCGCGCAATCCAGCATGAACTCGTAGAAGATAGTAGGCTCGCTGTAGGTATAGGCGATGGCTTTGCAGCCCTCCCGCTCGGCCTCTGCCACAACCTCTTCCGGGCTGGTGGTAAGCGCCCTGGCGTCCTCGGGATAGACCTGGGAGATGGTCCAATTCTGGCAGAAGGCGCACGCCAGGTTGCAGCCTGCCGTGGCAATGGAGAGTGCTCTCTCGCCGGGTAAAAAGTGAAACAGAGGCTTTTTCTCGATCGGGTCATTGTGGGCAGCCACGACTTTGCCGTAGACCAGGAGGTAGAGGGTTCCCCCAAAGTTGACCCGCACCTTGCAGTAACCCCGCTCTCCGGGCCTAAGGATGCAGCTCCGCGGACAGAGCTCACACTCCACCTCATCGTTTTCAATGCGGGTGTACCAGGAAGCCTCCTTTGTTGAAAGACCGGCCTCTTGCGCTTTTTCCCTGCTTATCCCCCTGATGCTGGGCACATGTTCCTGCCCGGGCGCCTTGGCCGCCCTCAGGCTGAGCAGCGTGGCGGCGGAGCCGAGCAACACGGCAACAACGAGGAGAATGACTACAGCTCTATCGGCCTGCTTCATGAGCGTTCCTGACTGGAAGCGGTCCCGACCCCTCCGCAGAGATAACATTCAGATTCGGAATCCGAGTTTCCCTTCACGCACCCGGCACAGCTCCTGCCCTTTATCATGAACAGCCTTCGCGGCAGGAGCCGAATCGAGGAAAGCAGGGCAAACAGGGCGCCCAGAGGGCAGAGATAGCTGCAAAAAAAACGCTCCAGCACCATGGCCGCCGCAAGCAGAAAGAGAAGATAGCACAGCAACACGGCATTGGTTTTTAGCAGGCCGGTGAGAAAATTCAGCGAGGTCATGACGTGAAAGCTGAGCTGAAAGGGTTCGAAGTTGAATACGCCGAAGTTCCGGCTCGAAGCGAAAAGAAACGGAATACCCAGCAAGACGCCGTACTTGACCCAGCGCAGTCTGCGGTCCAGTGCTGGGGAAACCGTCCGTTTAAGCGGAGAGATGCGGTAGAGCAGCTCCTGTAGCGCACCGTAGGGGCAAATCGATCCGCAATAGAAGCGACCGAAAAGAACAGTAGCTGCGAGGGCGAGAATCGCGAGGACGAACCGGTAAGGATATTCAGGGCTGTTGGCGCTCAAGCCGAAGAGGATCTTGACCAAGTCTGCGATCGAAAGGGAGAAGTTGAAATAGAGGCCGAGAACGAGCGTGGACGCGAGCAGCACCGGAATCCTGAAGCGACTCCTTGACAACAGCGCAGCGGCGCCCAGGGCAAAGAGAAGGATCACGGCCATGTTCTGCGCATCCAGAAGGTGCCGTTTTGCGGGTGCAGAATCAGGCACGGGCAAAGCGAGGACCCGGGCGCAGAAGGTGCGCACGCTGCGCCTGATCGTTTCGGCCAGGGCCGTCAGAGACACGGTAGCGCCAGAAACCGCATCCACATCCCGGCCGATGTCGAAGCCGTCCCGATAGGATTTGCCTTTGAAGCGGCTTAAGTATTCGTCGGAAAAGAGGTAGGAGACATAGGAAGGCGTTTCCGAGTTCTCTAATACTCTAAGATCGATGATGTGTCCGGAGGGATCGAGGGCCAGGAGCACGGGTATGGTTCCGCCGTAGCCCCTGACATCTCCCGAAAAGTCCGAGCTCAGGATCGCGTATCCTGACGGCTGCCCACCGGAGCTCGTCTCCCCGTACACCGCGTAGTAGGGAAGAGGGCCCTGCGTGAGGCGTTCGATCCTGCCGCCATCGGGGAAAAGCGCCCCAACCTCCTCGGTGGTTACAGCGATTTCCGCCCTCCTTTCCGGGATGAGTTCCTGAAGAGCTCGGGAGAGATAGAAGAGGGCCAGCACCGCCGCCAGCACCGAGGCTAGCTTGAAAAGCCACTCATTGAGCCGCGGTTCCTTGAGCAGTGGAACGAGAAACAGCGGTATGAGAAAGCCGCTGGTTCCGACGTAAAAGCCTCCGAAAACGACGGCACCCCCCATCGCGCTCCGGAGGGATGCAGCCTGTGCGACGGCCAGCAGAAACGGGTAGCAGAGTGTGAATCCCATAAAAAAGCCGACCAGCAACGGAGAGTGGATCCTTTCATGCAGCCGGAAGAGCAGGGAGCAGAAACGGATGTCCCTGCGGAAAAGCCCGGCGGACCGGGCGAAGAGCAGCATTGCCAGAACCACGATCGAGGCGGAAGAGGCTGTTTTGACCAGGCCCACTGAAACAGCGCTCCCCAGGGCTCCGGCAAGCACGCCTACCAGAATATAAGCGCCGAAGCGGCCGATGAGCAGGAAGACCACCTGCCGGTAACCTCTGCCACCCGACACCGCGAAGGGAAAGTAGACGGGCAGGCACGTCGCGGCGCAGGCGAAGCTGGTGGAAAAACCCAGACCGACAGCGAAGAGAAAATGCTGCACAAAGCCCATTGTACGACATTCACATTATTCATCAATAGAAGTAATATAGAGAAGCATGGGAATCGTAGCGGTGAGAAAACGATACGATCGCTCGATAGCGGCTCGATTCTGGTGTCTTGTTCTTGCGGGTTTCCTTCTCGTTTCAGTCTCGGGCTGCCGAGGCAGGAGCCAGGCTCCTTCTGGAGTTCATGAAGCCCAGCGCCTCGCCGAACATCGAAGCCACCAGGCCCAGCCTCCCGCTACCTCAACGGCAGGCGAAAAACAGGCCGTTCGCGCTGCGGCGGTGGCCGGCCAATTTTATCCCGGCGAGCCGGCGGAGTTGAAAGAGTTTATTGGGAAACTGCTTGCCGAAGCAGGGCGACAGACAGAGCGTCTGACAGGCAAAGAACGGCTCCTGGGGCTTCTCGTACCGCATGCCGGATATGTCTTTTCGGCTCGAACTGCGGCCCACGCCTACGCCGCCCTGGAGGGCAGGCGATACGAAAGCGTCGTCATCATCGGGCCTCCGCATACCTATCCGCTCAGCGGCGCATCCATATACTGCTGCAGAGGATTCGCCACGCCCCTGGGCGTGGCCGCCGTGGATCAAGAGCTGGCGGAAGCTATCGCAAGCTCTTCTGAGCAGATCCAGTGCTCCGCCGCGCCTCACCTGAGGGAGCACTCGATCGAAGTCCAGCTTCCCTTTTTGCAGCAAGCCCTCGGAAGCTTTCGCTTTGTGCCGATCCTGGTCATGGGACCCCCTGAGGTGCTCGATGCGGTTGCCCTGGGGATCATTCAGGGGATACGGCGACAGTACGGAGAGAAAGGCAGGGTCCTCTTTGTCATCTCTTCGGATCTGGCCCACTATCCCGACAGGAAGGGAGCGCTGGAAAGCGACGGCGAAATCCTTGAAGCCTTCTGCAGCCTTGATGCAAATGAGCTGCTTCGCAAAGATGCCGAGCTGATGGGGCGGGGAATCGGGCAGCTACAGTGCACTATGGGCGGACTGGATGCTGCCTACGTGGGACTGAAAATCGCAAGAGCCTTCGGCGCCGACCGGGCTATTCTCCTACACAGCAGCGTGAGCTCTGATGCAGGTATCCCGGGGGCGTCTGAGGACAGCGTTGTGGGCTACGGAGCCGTGGCTGTAGCAGGGTCGCCATAACTCTGGGGCGCAACTATTGTGCAGCTCGCTTTAGAGCAATCCTGCAGCGTGATCCCGATGAAGCCTGTGCAGGAAAAAGAGAGACAATGAAAAGATGCTTCGATACAACCGGAGGCTTATGCTTTGTTCTGCCCGCGCTGATTCTGTTGGCTGCCTTTCTTCCGGCTGCCTGCCGTAAGCACGGGGATTTCACCGCGGCGAAGCCGAGCGGAGTCACCGCGTCGCCCCAAGAGGTCTACCCAAAGGCAGCGCGGGACATCCGGAGCTACGAGCCGCTCACCGCGGATGAGCAGCGCCGCCTGCTTGCGGCAGCGCGAGAGAGCCTCGAGATGTACTGCCGATGCCGCTCGCTGCCTAAAGTCGACGGCGCCTCTGCAAGCTGCCCGCACCTTCGGGAGAAGCGCGGTGTCTTTGTCACCCTCGAGGAAGACGGGATGCTTCGCGGCTGTATCGGCTGCTTCGAGGCAGAGCTTCCTCTGTATGCAATAGTGCCGCACATGGCTGTGCAAAGCGGCTTCGCCGATCCTCGTTTCAAACCGCTGAGGGCCGAAGAGCTCTCCAAGCTTAAGATAGAAATCTCCGTGTATCTCTCAACGATAGAGCCGATCCAGTCCCTCGATGAGTTTGTTCCCGGCAAACACGGGATTGTCCTGGAAAAGGGAGATAGGAGGGCCACCTTCCTACCGCAGGTAGCTACGGAGCAGGGCTGGGACAAAGAGACAACGCTCCGGCACCTGAGTTTGAAGGCGGGTCTGCCATCGAATGCCTGGAAAGATCCGGATGCCCGCTTCTTTATTTATGAAACTCAAGTCTTTCGGGAAGGGGGATAGGCAACTGCTCTCATCGAGGCACCATTTGATACGACTCGTGTAGCTGCCAATCTCCTTTACAAAGGTGTTACAGGCAAGCACCCGGATATCAGCTACATCCTTTTCCATGGGGGCGGGACACTGCTCTATCACTGATCGGCACGCTGCGGAGGCAGAAGAGATGGCAACTCGACGATATGACCCAGAGGCTGTCAGAGCGTATGTAAGCACAATAATCGAGAGGCACGGAGTATCGGAGCCGAAGGCTGAGATCGTAAGCCGAGTCCTTGTCGAAGCCGATCTTCGAGGTATCTGGTCTCACGGCGTCAACAACCTCGATCTATTGGTGTTGAGCGCCATCGATGAGGGTGGGGTTGCCGCGGGTGCGGTTATGGAAGACAAGACGAGAAACGGATCCTACTCGATCCGGCACTTCGACGCCCACGGCGATCTTGGCGCGTGTTCCGCCATGGTAGCTGTGCAGACCGTAAAAGAGCTCGCCCGGAAACACGGAATGGGCAAGGTTTATGTCTTCAATGCTAATCATTTCGGTGCGGGAGCAATATATTCGGAGAAGATCTGCAGAGAAAAGGATCTGGCAGGACGGGTAACCTGTACGACCCCTTCTGTGATGATGCCTCACGGCGGAAGAAAACGGAGACTTGGGACCAATCTGATTTCCTGGTCAGTTCCCTACGGCGACAGCTATGTTACGATCGATATGGCAACGACTGTACACAGTGTTAGTGGAATTGTGAAAGCCGTTGTGCAAGGCGAACCCTTTCCCTTTCCCGTCTACGACGAAGCGGGTTGTGAAACGCTGGATTCGAGCCAGTTTTCCACTCCCGACGATTTTTTGTCGCGGGGTGCCATGATTCCGTTGGGTGGTCTGGAGGCTCGATCTGGAGGTGAAAGCTCTGATGCCGGCTACAAAGGCTCCGGACTGGCGATTCTCATCGAGCTCGACAATGTAGTCGGCGGTGGCTTTTCGGCTTATATCGATCCAACCGTACATGACAAGGGGCGGTGGATCAGGCAGAGCTTTGAAGCGTGGCGAATCGACAGCTTATTCCCAAGGCACAGGGCGCTCGAGGAGATTGCTCGGACGGTCGAGGACATCAAATCGCGCGGGAATTCGGAAATGCTTTTACCAGGTGAAAAGGAGCTGAAGCAGCGGGAAGAATCCCTTAGGGAGGGGATTGCCTACGACGCTGTGCAGATCGAACGGCTCTGTAGAGTGGGTCGGGAGGCGGGGTTGCCCAGCATCAGGTAACTACCCGGTTTCGTCCTTCCCCTTTGGCGCGATAGAGGAGCTGATCAGCCCGGTCAATGATGACATTGGTATTCGTCTCACCTTCTCGCACCTCCGTCACTCCAAAACTGCAGGTCAACCCGCGAACACGGTCGAATGGATGTTTCTCGATCCGGTTTCGCAGCATTTCGGCCACGCGAGCGGCGCTCTTTCCGTCCGTCTCGGTCAGCAGGATAAGGAACTCCTCTCCTCCCCAGCGCGCAAAGGTGTCACTCTTTCTGAGATGGTCTCGAACCAGCGCCACCAGCCTGCTCAGTACCTGGTCACCCACGCCGTGGCCATAGCGATCGTTGATCTGTTTGAAGTGATCGATGTCGAACATTATGAGAGACAAATCGCGATCGTATCTCGACCGGTTGGCGAGCTCCTTCTCGAAGACTTCGAGAAACATATGGCGATTGTAAATCCTGGTGAGATTGTCATATATGGCCATTAGCCTCAACTTGCTTTTAGTCGAGATGACGTTGAGCGCCAACAGCACCAGTATGATCAGAATAACCGTGGTGAGTATCAGGCTGACGTAAGCATCTTTCCTCATCTTAAAAAGGGATTTCTCCTCCTTGGTCGACACAAGGTAACCGACTGTTTCTGCCCGCACGTCTTTGATGGCCATAAAGCTAAGGAGGTAAGCTTTGGAGTCGTGAGTTACCGAGAGCGCAAAGTCCTCCTCCGCGTCGAGCTTTCTGCTGATAGGTGAGGCCACGTTTCCTTTTGATTGATCTTCCAAAATATCCTGCAAGACACTTCGATCTGCGGATTGGCGTTGAAGGACAAATTGATCGTCGATACGCCATTCGACATGCTGAATCTGATCCCTGGTTAGAGGTTGAGCTCCGAATCCCCTTTTTTTGATGATGAACTCATAAGGTTTCTCAAAGAGCTTGGTCAAGTTGGACAGGACGACAAAAATGTCGACACTGACTCCGACTGTGCCGATGTGTTCGCCTTCGAAGCTAAGCGGAAACACAAAGTAAAATCCGTTTTCGAATCCCCCGTTTTCGAATCCCCAGACATATTTCCTTTCCAGGTTCGCCATTCGTTCGGTTTCTCGAACCGCGCCCAGGAGTTCGTCGTGCTCCGAGGGCCTTTCGAATTTCAGAAAGCTCGAAGCATCCGGAAAATGAAATTGTAGTTTGCCCAGTTCGTAGCTTTTAAAGCTTTCGTAGAGAGGTGCCAGCTCCCTGCGCAGGGCGCCCTTGAAAACCTCTCGCTTTTCAGGTGTAGAAGCCTTCCAGCCATCCGCAATCAGTCTCAGCAGTGGTTTCTTTAAGACGGCTTCATCCACCAGAAACCTCGAGAGATCGGCATACCCCTTGATAACCGAAGCATACTCGAGGCGGAATCTTTGGATTCCGTTGGTGTAGGCGAGTTTGATGTCTTCCTGGTAATCACGCCAGATATAGTAA
>CAZLRN010000163.1:0-9292 GCA_964561715.1 uncultured Spirochaetales bacterium | reverse complement strand
GAGTTTACGATGGCCTTTTTCAATACCCAAAATGCGAACAGAATTCTACACTAACGAGACGACAGTACGGGCCATACTAGGAGAGTCGAGCCTTGAGGAATGAGGGAAGGTTCTTGAGATACCTGATCACAGGTACATCCGAGCGATGATTTCCATTTTCGTCCACAAGAAGCACCTGGCCTCCCAGGTCTCTGAAGGGAATCAAATTGCTCAAGTGATCATCCACAAATAGCACGCGGGACGCTTCCAGACCCAGCTCACCCAGCACCCTCAGATACGCCTGCTTCGATGGCTTGCCTTCGAAACCATTGTATCTCAGATCAAATACAGGGTCGAAGAGATCATCGAGCTCCAAAAAGGCGAGTATGCGCTTAGCGTGCTCCATCGGTGAGTTGGTCAGAATCCCGAGGGGAATCGAGATCGACGAGAGCGCATCTCTCAACTCGGGATCCCTGTTCAGATAGGGCGCCACATCCTTGGGGTGAACATAATCCAGGAACTCATCGGGCGTATCAATCTGTTTAGAGGCTATCAAACCAGCGAGTGTAGTTCCGTACTGTTTACTGTATTGCTGTCTCAGATGCAAAGCCTTCTCTTCTGGAAGATTCAGCTTTTGTGAGAGAAACAGAGTCATTCGCCGACCGATCTCTTTGAGCAAACCAGAGGAGGTGGGGTATATGGTATCATCGAGGTCGACGAGTATAAAGTCCAAGATCATAATCTATCTCAAAGCCTGATTTCGCCCCCCGCTGCGCTGCCCCCGGTACCAAGACTGATCAAGGCAGGCGGCAGAGGATTTAGGATTACTTTTTGAGTTTTGTCTGAAGGGTTTTCAGCAGCGTATTCGGTTCGATTGGTTTCTGAAAGACTCCTTGGAGTCCAAGCTCGGTTACGTCGATATTCGATGCCAAAGCGTCACCTACCGATGAGAGCATATACACCGGCGCCTTGTTGGCGAGAAGCCTCAGCTCCTTGACAAAGTTTTTGCCAGCTTCGATGGATTCCATCATCAAATCGACGATGATAAAATCGGGATCCGCAGTTTTATAAACCCTAAGGCCTTCTTCTGCTGAAAGGGCCTCTTCCATAATATAATCGTTCGCTTCTAGAATCATGCGCATCGAGTACAGATAGTCCTTGTCGTCATCGATACATAGAATGACAAATTTTCCATCTTTCATTTCTTTCTGCCCCCAAAGATTTCTTTCTTAGGCTGATATCCGCAAATTTGCTATAGATCCTGACTCAAGCAGCGCTCGTAAAAAACGAACCGCTTCGCTCTTGTTGCTGACTGCCTTAGCGGTCATCTTCTCATCGAACATCTCGAATGAGTATCCCCTTACGGCCAGTATATAGGCTTCGGTCCTCGCTTGAAACAGCTCCTCTGCCAGGCCGAGCACTCCCTCGGGGCTTACGGAGTGGCTGCTGAAGCTCTGCTGCATTTTGGGCTCGACCCTCGTAAATGAAAAGGGTTCTTCTCCATCAACCGAAGCATCGACAAAGATCACTGCTTCGTGTTCGGCCACAGCCGCAGCATCCTCGACGCTTAGCTGATAATCGGCGTCGACGGTTAACCCGTCGATCGATAGATCCTCCACCTCTTGAGCAATCGCCGGCCCCAATCCATCGTCGCCCCGAGCCGGATTACCGAATCCGATTAGCAGTATCCTCTTCATGCTCATGCAAGACTTTCCTATAAAAACTCGCCTAAACGAAACTCATCCAGGCGAGAATCGCCTGGATGAGACAAATCGGTCAGTCTTTGGCCTTCCTGTCTATCAGATTCCCTTCGCAATCGAAAAGCTCCACAACAAGCGGCATCTGTCCCATGGCGTGGGTAGCGCAGGAGAGACAGGGATCATAGGCTCTGATCGCAACTTCGATGTGATTCAAGAGTCCCTCGGTGATCTCATTGCCCGAAAGGTAGTCCCTGGCTACTCCCTGAACGGCCCTGTTCATAGGCTCGTTGTTATTGGTCGTCGAAACGATGAGGTTCGCCATGACGATCTGATCGTCATCATTCACCTTGTAGTGATGAAAGAGCGTGCCTCTCGGAGCCTCGACCAGCCCGATTCCTTCTTCCCGTCTCTCTCCGGTGGTTACCAGATCATCGCCCTGAAGGTCGGAATCGTGCAGAAGCTCTTTGATCTTCTCTATCGAGTGGAGCGCCTCGATCATCCTCGCCCAGTGGTAGCACATCGAGATGTTGTTCGGCTTGCCGTCGGTGAGCGCCATGTATTCCTTCCGCTCCGCCTCGGCCTCCGGAGTATCGATAAAATCGCATGTATTCACTCGAGCCAGAGGTCCGACCCTGTACCACCCCTCTTCGGGTCCCAAGGACTTGATAAAGGGGAACTTCATATAGGACCAGTCTCTAACCTCTTCTGCTATGTAATCCAGATAGTTGGTGTAATCGACGTCGTCGATAATCTTCTTTCCCCCGGCATCGATGGCTCTCAGCTTGCCGTGGTAGATGTCCATCGCACCATCCTCCCGAACCAGGGAGAGGTGATTGGAATCAAACGAGCCGAAGGGCTTGAGCATTTCGAGATGCTCGGTGGAGTAGTCCTTGGCAATTTTAAGAGCGCCTCGGGTCCATTCGACCATCTGATCCAAGTCTTTGAGAAAGGCATCCCGCTCTTCGATGGAAAGGTTTTTGTTTATTCCACCAGGAATAGCTCCTGTACCGTGGATCTTCTTTCCGGCGGTAGCCTTGATGATCTCCTGGCCGTACTTTCGAAGCATGACACCCTGAACCGCCAGATCCGGAAACTTCTTGGCCACTCCGATAACGTTTCTAATCGCTGGATCGGCGTCGAATCCAAAGAGCAGATCGGGAGAAACGAGATGAAAAAAGTGTAGGGCGTGGGACTGGAGGAACTGACCATAGTGCATCAGACGTCGCATCTTTTCGCCCGTTGGAGTCAGCTTATCCGCTCCTACGATCATATCCATGGCCTTGGCAGCAGCCAGGTGGTGACTGACAGGACAGATCCCGCAGAGCCTGGAAACGAGCACCGGAGCCTCCCAAAAAGGACGTCCCTGAACGAATCGCTCAAATCCCCTGAATTCGACAATATGAAATCTCGCCTGCTTGACCTCGTTTTTCTCATCGAGAAGCAGCGACACTTTGCCGTGACCTTCGACCCGCGTAACGGGCTCGATCACGACTCTCTTCAAATTACCAGTTGCCATTTCTTCGTATCTCCTTTGTCACTATCAGTCGTATTTGATCAATTCATACGGGAGATCGAGTGGTTTGTTGTTGAGAAGGGCCACCAGAGTCTCCCAGATCGTATCCGCCGATGGAGGGCAGCCGGGCAAATGGTAGTCGATCTTGACCACCTCGTGCAGAGGATAGACCTTGTTCAGAAGCAGCGGAAGTTCAGGATCACTGGGAATCCGCTTCTGTGGATTATACACGGTCACGCCATTGATATAGGCCTCCTGCATACACTCCTCGAGAGGTATCGTATTGCGCATCGCTGGAAGACCCCCCATCGTGGCACAGTCGCCCAGGGAAATCAGAATATCACAGTGCTTTCTGAAATCCTGAAGCACCCGCACGTTCTCCTCGTTGCAGCATCCGCCCTCCACAATTCCGACGAGACACTGCCCTGTGAACTCCTTGATATCATCGACCGGGGATTTGTCGAAATCCACGAGCTCTATGAGCTTCAAAATTCTATCATCGATATCCAGAATGGACATGTGACACCCGAAACATCCCGCAAGGGAAGCCGTAGCTACCTTTGGCTTTGCCATTTCAGTCTCCTTATTCGAGCTACTTGCTGGAACTTTCTATTTCCGAGCCAATGGGCTTTTTGTCATATAAACGCTCTCCGATGGGAACCTTGAATCCTTCTCTCTTCTTGAGAATGGCCCCAACAGGACAGATATCAACAGCCTTGTCCATCAGATCCAGATTCGTATCCGCTAATCGAGCCGTGGCGTTGACGGCAATTTTCTTGCTGGCGCCTCTTCCGACGAATTGGAAGACATTCTTGCCATCCAGGTCTCGGGAGGCCCGTACGCAGCGAGCACAGAGGATGCATCGATTTCGATCGATAAAGATATCGGGATGTGTTGCATCGAGCTCCCTTTTTGGAAACTGGTATGGAAAGGTTGGAGCCGTTATGCCAAATCGATAGGCCATGGCCTGAAGCTCGCAGTTGCCGCTCTTTTCACAGAACATGCAGTAGTGATTGCCTTCGACGAAGAGCATCTCGATGATGTGCTTCCTAATGCCCCGCACCTTCTCAGACTCGCTCTCGACGATAATGCCAGGGGCTACGGGCTGGGTGCAGGCGGCCTGAGGCCGTCCGTTGACCAAAACGGTACAGACTCTGCAGGCGCCGAAGGGCGATAGCTCGTCTTTGGCACAGAGGCGGGGAATGTAGATCCCAGCCTCTTCTGCCGCTTTCAGTATCGTCTGCCCGGGTTCGGCATGAACCTCCACATCATCAATGGTGAATGTAATCTTATCGCTCATAATACGTCGATCTCCTTACTTAAAATGAACGGACTCACGTCCGGCGATCTTCTCCGAATCGGCCAGCACAGACTTTATATCAAAAGCCGGTTGGAGACCGTCCTTGGCCTCTTTCACCAGGCTATCGTAGGTGGATCGGAACTTTGCCAAGGTGGTAAGAATCGGGTTGGGAGAGGTTTGTCCCAGCCCGCACCGGCTGGCCAGCTTCACCGTCTCTCCAAGACTCTTCATCACCTCGAGATCCGCCGGTTCCGCCTTTCCGTGCATGACCTTTTCCAGGTAGTTCTTCAGCAGGACATTGCCGACTCGACATGGAGTGCAGTACCCGCAGCTCTCCTCGATGAAAAAATCCATGAAATAATCCACGATCTGGAGGATGTTTCTCTGGGGACCAAAAATCATAACCGAACCGCCGGTGGCCAGATCATCGTAGCAGATCGTTCGACCGTAGTCGGCTTTACCGATCATCTGACCCGAAGGCCCGCCGATCTGAAGGGCGATCGCATCTTCAGCGCCGACCATCTTGAGAAGTTCGTTGACCGTGGTTCCAAAGGGAACCTCGTAAACGCCGGGGCTCTCACAGTCGCCTGAGACGCTCAAGAGTTTTGTCCCTGCGCTTCCCTTTGACCCGATTCCCGCAAACCAGCCGGCTCCCTTGTCGAGAATCCGAAGGGCAGCGACGTAGGTCTCGACGTTGTTCACACAGGTCGGGCTATCCATATAGCCCCTTTGTGCTGGAAAAGGGGGCCTGTTCTTGGGATCACCGCGAAGACCCTCGCAGGAGCTTATCAGAGCCGTTTCCTCACCGCAGATGTAGGCGCCGGCGCCCAGCTGAATGCGGATGTCGAAGTCGAAGCCCGCTTTACCCATGACGTTCTTACCCAACAGGCCGGCCTCGCGCCGATCCTGCAAGGTCTTCTCCAGCAACGGGCGGAGATAGGCATATTCTCCTCTGAGATAGAGAATTCCCTCCTGCGCACCGATCGCGTAGCCGGCCAAGGTCATTCCTTCGAATACGCTGTCCGGAAGCTCTGTCAGAAGGACGCGATCTTTAAAGGTTCCGGGCTCGCCCTCATCGGCATTGCACAGAACGTATTTTTTCTTGCCCTCGGCACCCCGGGTGAACTCCCATTTCATACCGGCAGGGAATCCTGCTCCACCCCTGCCTCGGAGTCGGGCATTTTTAACCTCGTTGATGACCTCTACGGGGCTCATAGCCAAGGCCTTTTCCAGCGCCACGTTCGGCTCAAAACCTCCAAAGGCCAGGATGACCTCGCCCTTTTTCTTGATATTATTGATCACCATAGATCTGACGAGAGGGTGGGCATTGTTCCCCTCTCCCAGCCCGATCCGGTGAACCAGCTGCCTGGGATCCTTCGTCTCTTTGAGGATTTCCACCACGTTTTTGACTCGGTCGGTGGAGAGATAGTTGACAACGACATCATTCACGAGAGCAGCCGGTGCCTGATCGCACATACCAATGCAGGGAGTGTTTTCTAAAGTGATGAGGCCGTCCGGGGTGGTTTCGCCGAAGTCGATTCCGAGTTCCTTTTTAAAGGCCTCTGCCACGGTATCGTAGCCGTTCATCCTGTCGATTATATCGTTGCAGAGGCGCACAACGATCCTTCCCTTTGGCGTTTTGGAAAGAAAGGAGTAAAAAGAAACGGTGCTGTCCACCTCGACGCGAGGAATCGATATCTCCTTGGAGATGATATCAATGGCCTCGTCTGACACGCAACCAAACTGTTCTTGAACCGCTCTGACGATATCCATCATGCGGCCCTTATCGTTGCCCTGGGACTTGCAGATATCCTTGATCGCAGCCTCTAGGTTTCCACTCATGCTTCACCTCGTAGTTAGATCTTAGTTCATTGTTAGTAAATTTTATTATGTAGAGCCGACTATGAAGGTAAGGTCTCTTGAGAGATTCTTACCTTCTGTATTATACAAATCAGCCTAGCTATTGCAAGACCATTGTAACTTCTTTTTTTGACTTTTTTTTTCTTTCAAAAGGCTTACAAAAACCTACTAAAGTGCTTATGTTTTTTCTCGGATTGTTAGATCCTCTCACTCTGACGCTTTGAGGAACGCCACCCTGAAGGTGGTTCCGACCTGAAACATGGAGCGCGCCCTCCCGATCAGCTGTGGGACGACCTACCCCCCCTGGGGCGTATATTTGATGGTGTTGGAGAGCAGGTTGATGACTATGGAGAGCAAAGAGTTGCCATTTCCTCTTCCTCGTAAAAGCCTCTCTTACTCAACTTCCTTGGTCACGTTCTCGAGAAAGAGCTTCTGGGAATTGTCGCTGCTAATGGAGACACTTCCTGAGACAGGTGAGGGTGCGGCGAGCTTTCCCCCGCGTGCATCGCTAACAGCAAGAGGAGCACCGAATCTTGTCTTTTAGCCATTCTTAACGACAGAAAGGTATTTGAGACCTCGCCTTATACGCGAAAATTAATGTGAGCATGCTTATTAGAATAAGTAAAAATTATCATATAAGCATATCCTCTGTTTCAAAGTCAGTCACTAAATATATTTTTTGATTATTTCGACGAGCCTGTTTATCTTTATCGGCTTATTGATAAACTCTTCCACCTTTATGTCTTCCGTGGAAAAATCGAAGGCATACTCTCTATTTATCGCCGTAATGACCAAGATAGGAAGCCCTGGATGTTTCTCTTTGATTTGGCTCGCCGCTTCGAAGCCGCGGGTTTTTTTCTCAGGGAACATGATATCGAGAAGAATCAAATTCGGAGAAATTTTATCAATCATCTCGATTCCAGCCTCTACGGTATCTGCAGAATGAATCTCGAATCCCTCATATTCCAGAAGGGATCCCATGGTTTCTAAGATATCCAAATCATCATCTATGATCAGTATTTTATTGTTATCCACCTTCGCCTCCACTGTTCAAATTGACCGATTCATGTTTTGGTAAAAAGATATGAAAGGCCGAGCCTTTGCCCACCTCCGAATAGACTGTGATTTTTCCGTCGAGGGACTCAACTGCCCTCTGCACGATGGATAAGCCCAGTCCTGTCCCATCCCGTTCGATTTTACGCGCCCTGCGAGTCCGGTAGAATTCCTCAAAAATTTTCTCAAGCTCATCGGGCTCGATTCCCATGCCATTGTCTTTTACATAGAGATGGATTTCTCCATTCTCCGCAGTTGCATTGACTGCGATCATAGCGCCGGTGGATGAATACTTAATGGCGTTTGAAATCAGGTTGCTTAGAATGATATTCAGAAGATCTCTGTTTGCCCAGACGATCAAATCCTTCGGGCAATTTGAGACAATTTGAATATTTTTTTGCATAGCTCTCGCCGAGAAGAGGTCTATATTGTATCCGATGACTTCTCTCAGCTTAATACTTATTTTCGTATACTGTGCCTTTTCGTCGGATTTCATATAAGCAAAGTCGATCATCTCATCAATTATCGTTAGAAGATTCTCCGTTCGGTGATCTGCCTTCTGCAATGTTTCATGGGTTTTCTCATTGACACCGCCGGTGATGCCCTTCAGGATCATCTCGTGATAACCTGATAGGGCAGCCAACGGGCCTCGAAGCTCGTGGGTGACTTGAAGTATGAAGTTTGACTTTGTCTTGTCAAGATCCTTATAATGATTCAGCTCCACTTCGATTCTTTTGCCTCTCTCCTCGACTCTGCTCTTGATGCTTGTAATCAGATAGGCCGAGACAACCAAAGTGGAACACAATCCAATCGCTTTCACAAATGCTGATTCATGATACCCGACAGGATCATAAGTGACCGAGTTTAAAGGAAAGTGCGGTATAACACTGAAGTACTCTGCAGAGAAAGTAAGGATAAGAAAGGCCAAAAGAGTCGCGACATAGACAAAAACCGCGGCTGAAGGGAATAAAAAAGAAGTTAGCATGATATGGAAAACGAAGAAATAAGAAAATGGGTTTTCTAAAAAGCCTGTAAAATAGAGTACCAAAAAAAGCAAGACATAATCGCAGCAGACCTGCACATTGAAGAGGATACTCATCTCCTTTCTGGAAAGATTCTGTACCTTGATGCGGTAATGATAGACAGTGAATATCAGATTGATCAAAAAGAGAAGACCATTCAGAGGAAAAAGGATGTTGTAGGGAAACTGGTAGTTGAGTTTAAGACATGCTATGATAAGTGTGACAAATACGAAAAGACAGGCCGTCCATCTTAGTGATATAAACCATCCGATAATCCTATTGAGATCTGCAGATTCCGATAAGCTTGTTTTTAGAGATTTCTGCACCTAGTTACCCAGATCATCTCTGTTTAGCAGGTTTTTGATTTCAGAGATCTGGTTGTCTTTGAAAGTAACAAGTGAGTCGAAAAGTTCTTTTTGGCTCCTTATGATCAGATTGCCGTGGATGGATTCATAATAATTTTTAAGTCTCATTTCGCACTCGAGGATTTGATTAATTATCTCCCTTGGCGTTGAGTCTCGGCTTATTTTATGAGTGGGAATTATCTCCTCCTCCTTATAGTCTGGTGCGAATTGTATCCATTCTTCCTGACCATATTTATCGAGCTTTATATCGTCTAATATTTCAAGCTTTTCTACGAGTTTATCCCGCAGTAGAGAAATAACCTTTTTAGAATCTTCGCTCTTCAAAGCGTATTCCGCAACGTCATAAAAATCCTTTAACTTCTTCTCCCATACAACGGATGTCTTCAAAATAGCCTTTAACTCTTTGAAGGCGATCATCTCTCGAGCCTCCCGCTCACAGCATAAGCACAATGCCACTATAAAATACATGATATGCATTGTCAAGGAATGGATTTATACAT
>CAZLRN010000162.1:0-9294 GCA_964561715.1 uncultured Spirochaetales bacterium | reverse complement strand
AATCTCCCTACCGGTGGCTGTATCGAGCTCTCCGGTGGGTTCGTCCGCCAGCACGATAAGCGGTTCGTTGGCCAAGGCTCTTGCTATGGCTACCCTCTGCTGTTGACCGCCAGACATTTCCCAGGGACGATGA
This sequence comes from uncultured Spirochaetales bacterium, assembly GCA_964561715.1. GTDB lineage: Bacteria > Spirochaetota > Spirochaetia > SZUA-6 > CAZLRN01 > CAZLRN01. The sequence goes on along the minus strand of CAZLRN010000162.1, from coordinate 9,161 downwards.
TCGGCCCACTTGAGAAGCCCAACCATATCGAGGCACTCCCTCATTCTCGTCCTTCTCTTCTTTGGCTCGATTCCCGCGATTCGAAGCGGAAGCTCGACGTTTTCGAAAGCGCTGAAGGTCGGTATGAGAGCGAAGGACTGAAAGACAAACCCTATGTGTCTTCGCCTGAGATCGGTTACCTCGGCTTCGGTGAGCTTGGAGATATCCTTCCCCTCGACGATAACTCTTCCGCTGGAGGGTTGGTCCAAGCCCCCTATCATGTTGAGGAGTGTCGTTTTGCCGGATCCTGACCGTCCCTTCAGAGCGACCAGCGATCCCTTTGGCACCTGCAGGTCAATGCCTCTCAAAGCGGGAACCTCGAGTGCGCCAACATGGTATGTTCTGAACAGCGCGATCGTTTCAACTATTTTTTCTGTGCCTACCATTTCCCGAGTGCTCATTTTTCTCTCTTTTTCACTTTCTCGAGGAATCTGGAGAACCATCCGAAAAGTGAGGCTCGAGAACGTCCTTCGGACTCGACCTTGAGTTGCCTCTCCTTGTCTCTTGCCTGCAACTCAGTAAGCTCGAGACCTCGACCCGTGACTGGTCGGATACGGATTCCCTCGTCGTCGAAATCGAGCTCGACCCGATCGCCGATGTTGAGTTTTTCCCGGTACTCTGGAGGAATCTGCAATCTCCCTGCCGAATCGAGGACAACATACTCGTGGTAGGCGTCATTCCGGCTATTCTCCCCGTTTTCATCGCTCTGTATTTTCGAGGTATCGTCGCCGGAGCGGCGAATTCGCTCCATGCTGGTTTTTCCGTCTCGGATCGAGACAACGCGATCGACATGCTCCGATATGTTGATATCGTGGGTGACAATAATGATGGTGATGCCGTAAGTCGAGTTCAGTTGCCTGAAGATATTGAGTATGGTCAGGGCTGTTGAGCTATCCACCTCGCCGGTTGGCTCGTCGGCGAGGAGAAGGATAGGGCGGTTTGCCAGAGCAACAGCGATGGCCACCCGTTGTTGTTCGCCGCCGGAGAGCTGATCAAGTTTGTGATGACGCCTTTCGCTCAATCCCACGGCCTCCAGCAGCTCCATGGCCCAATCGCGATGCTCCCTGTCGCTATTGCCGGTAAGAATCATGGGAAGGTGAACATTCTCGATCGCAGAGAGATAGGGGATGAGATTTCTTGAAGTCTGCTGCCAAACAAAACCCACCTGATTCTTTCTGTAATCGTCAAGTGCGGCGCTAGACATCTTGAGCAGATTCTGACCGTTCATCAGCGCCACCCCCGCAGTGGGGCGATCCAGGCCTCCAAGTATGTTCATAAGGGTAGACTTACCACTGCCGCTGGGGCCGACAATGCCCATGAGCTCTCCCCGGCTGACACTGAGATCCAGACCCTGAAGGGCGAGGACCTCGGAATCCCCGATTCTGTAAACCTTGACGAGGTTGTCGCAGAGTATGAAGGCGTTTTCCATCTTATCCATGACGTTGTGCACTCACCTCAAATGATTCGCTGGGCTCAACTGCTTGCAGGGCAAGCTTGTAGCATTTTGAGACCTTATCGTTGGCTGCACCAACAACCCAAACCATTTAGCCCATTTTCTATATGCAGCCAACGATTTGGCAATTACTTCGCAAAATCTTGTTGAAAAAACAAGATTTTGCTCCATAATTGCACATCGTATTCGTATCATTGATCTCATCAGGTAACCTCTTCGAGCTTGACAGCTTTGTAGATCTTCATTCGGATGAGGAGCCAAACCATAATGGCGATGACGAAGACGAGCATCGCACCGAAGATAGCAAGTATCCGAGAGATATCCAGCCAAGCGATTTGTACGATAAAGGGCGGAGTCTGCGGATGCGCATCGGACCCTACCTGGAGGAAGGGGATGAAGAGCAGACTCGTGATTGCCCCCAAAAAAACTCCAATTGCCGATCCCATTGTTACCAGTGAAAGCTGTTCACCTACCAGGAAATAGATGAGCTGATTGACGGAAAGCCCAATCGCTCTCAAAACACCGAGTTCTATGGATCTGCGTTGAAAGTAGATCATGGTATAGATCAGAAATCCCAGGGCTGTAAGGAATGCTGAGGCCAAGAAGCCGACCGAGAGCAATCCAAAAAATCCCTGTCGTTCCGGTAATCGCTGCTCCAGCGTGATCTCTCTACGCGCATCTACTGCCAATCGCCCCATCAGGCCCTTGGCGGAAATCAGTTCCTCTAAGAGCTCGCCGCTCATACCCTCTTCGACCCTGAGCCATACGTCATAGGAGAATAAGCCTCCGGCCTCTCCAAAGAGGTAATCCAGATTTGCGACAAAAAAGGGCCCATCTTCAGGATAGGCGGTGGGGAAATAGTCTATGATACCCGCAACGACAAACTCGATTTCGCGGTACCCTCCCAGCATATTTACGAGGATAGCGATACGGTTGCCGATTTGCAGCTGGTGATTTTCGAAAAAATTTCTCTCGACCAGCAGCGCCGCGTTAGTGCTGGCAAGGGTTTCGAGAAGATGTTTTAGATCATAGTCGGCAAAATCTTCCCGGAAGAAGGCCACATCAGCGAACTCGTGGGCGTCGATGCCGACCATTTTGAGCTCACCCTCATCAAATTCGCTCCACCTTACCTGGGCTTTGTAGCTGCCGACGCGAGTTGCGGCAAGAACGCCGGGTACATTCAGATAGTCAAAAACCGGCAGAAACTCCCAGTGGGGCTCAGCTTCCTCTTCTTTTAGCTCGAAACTCACTGTGCTGGATGAGGATACGTCTTCTCCGGATTCATCGGCGGGAGCCGGCTCAACGTAAAAGCCCAGCTCGTAAAGCTTAAAATCTCCTCCTGATTCATAGTAAGCCTTCTCCACCATATGGTCATCCAGGGTTCGAGCCATTGAGGCGGTAAAGGAGGCCAGCCCGATTGTGAGAATAACAAGCAGCAGCGGACCGGAGTAGTGCCCCGATGAACGGGCGAGCGACCGTAGGGCCAGTACGAGTGGAGCCCCTCTGTGAGTCTCGCTCAGCCGGGCAAGAGACTCCATGAGAAGCGGGAATAGCCTGAGAAATACGAGTGCAAGGGCAAAGACAAATAGCGCTGGGATCAGGAATAGCAGGGGATTGTGGAAGGGATTGTCAACCATCTCCCCCTCCATGAACAGGGCAATGGACCCCCGGCGCTGAAGGGTGTAGTAGCCATAGATGAGGAGAATGATGAGAAAAAAGTCGATACCGTAGCGTTGCCAGAACGGTTTGGAAAGCGAACGCGCGCGTTCTCTTTTGTAGGTTACAATTGTGTGCTTTGATGCTGATAGCACGGGCAGGAGCACCGCAATGACGGCAAGACCCACAGCGGCAAGGGCAAAGAGCATGCTGGTGCGCGAAATCGTTGTAGGCATCGGCTCTCTCAACACGAATCGTAGAAGTGACTGGGTGTTGCTCATCAACTGGGCCAGAAGCCTGCCCAGCATTGTGCCAAAGGCGATGGAGAGGCCGCCTACAAGCAGGCTTTCGAGCAGATAGATTCCAATGATTTGCAGACTCGATGTTCCACGGCTGCGGAGTAGAGCGATTTCGTTTCTCTGTTTAGCGACCATCATACCTGAGATGAGAGAAATGAAGTAGAGAACCAAGCCCAGAATAGGGATACTGAACACGTAGAGGAGAATAGTCAAATTGAACGACTCTCGAAGGTACTTTCTCATGGAGCTTTCAGGGGAGAGCTCCATGTCTACCTCTCTTCTGATCGAAGCGATATGGGACTTGCTCAGGGTAATGCGATCGAGAAAGCGGGGAATGTCCTCGATATGGAGGTTGTCTCCATCGAATATGAGATACCAGACGGAATTGTACACTTGCTCTTCCAGAAGCGGTACCACCCCTTTGAGGTATGTCGGCTCTTCGACGAGGAACGTATTTTCAAAGGCCAGGGGCTGATAAAACCAGAATGGATCGTTTTCATCCTTGGCTGTCCAAATTCCACTGATCACGATTGGTATCTTCAAAGTGGATTTCTGACCTGTATTTGTCGTTTCTTCCTCGCCGAAGAGAACAAATTTCTCCCCAACCTGGAGTCCGATCTTTTCGGCTAAGATTTGGGTAGCGAGGACCTCCATGTACTCGTCTCCTTCCGCGTAGGGGTGAGGAAAAGCGCCCTCGACTATGTCGATATGATCCTGTATGCCCGTTAAGAAACCGACGCTGGTCCACTCTAACGGCTTCTCGAGAGATTCGTACTTGGTCTCCTCCCGCGGAAAGAGTCGATAAACGTCGGTCTCTGCGTGACGAACATAGGTGAGCATGGGGAGATTTAAAATGTCTGGGAACACGTCTGATATATAGTCGTTTATGATTGCATACTCGTCCCATTCGAGGGGCTTGGTCCATGATCCTATCTGTCTGAGCAGAAAGCTGAAGGGCGGGCGTCCCTCTTTGCCCAACTCCTCTTTGAGCATCTTTGTATTGACAGCATCAGAATAGATGGGAATACCAGTCGACAGGGCCACTGCCGCAGTGAGGCCTGCGATGATGCATAGTGTCAACATGAGATTATTCGTGAGCCTTTTGGCTGCAACAGTTATGAGAGAGCGAGTGCTCCTGAGAATGCCCATCCTACTGACCCACTATAGTTTGACCCACACGCAAGCCTTCTTCGATCTCAACTCTCTCTTCGCTCATGAGTCCTATCTTGACGTCTACGCGCTGACGCCTATCACCCTCCTGCACCACAACGAATCGACGTCCCTGATAGACCCTGATCGCTTCGGGCGGAAGGTAGAGTACGTTCTCGTTGCGCTCGAGAACGATGGTGGCTCTTGCCAGATCGCCTACTTCGAGTGTCAGATCACGTGGTGGGTTGAATTGGATTCGCGTAGACCGATCAGCATTTTCTAGAGCATCGGTCCCCTGGCGAGTGATATTGTAAGGCAGCCTCCGGATCCATCCCATCAGTATCTGCCCGGGATGATCCACGAGTTCTATCTCGACTTCTTGATTGACCGATAACTGAAGAACGGTTGTACTCAGTAGATCCGCACTGACCTCAAAGGACGACGGATCGGCAACGATGAAATAGGGGTCGTAGGCTCTTGCTTCACTGCCGGTGAATATGGAGATATTCATAACCTGTCCATTGATGGGGGATATGATCCTGTGCATGTCTGCCTGATCGTTGAGCTGTTTGAGTGTCAATTCCGCCATCTTGAGATCGTTGATTGCAATAGGATCGGTGTCATCGTGGAGCCTTTCGAGTTTGATCCTGGCTAGTTTGGTGTCCTCTTCGAGAATCTTTAGCTGAACATCGTGGGAAGCAAGGTCCTGCAGAGCCAAGTTGTAATTGGCCTCTGCGATTTGGTGATTGAGCATGGCCCGTCTCAAATTGGCTGAAGGCTCCTGCTGTCCGTATACCTGATCACTCACCCGAGCCTCCTCCAGATCGAGTTCAGATTTCTCCAATGCAGCCTTGGCTATGGACACTTGTGCTTCAGGTGGTTTTTTGCTGAGCTGTTCCAGTTTGAGCTTTTTTATGCGGAGCTCCGCCTCTGCTTCGGCGATATCGACTCTTTTATCCGAGATTTCTTCGAGATGCATCCTGGCCTTTTCGACGCTTACCTCCGCCTGTTTGATGTCGTTGAGAAGATCGGTCATCTCCAGCTCCGCAAGCACATCTCCGGCTTTCACCCAATCATTCTCCTCGACAGAAATGATTCTCACGCGCCCATCCAACCGGAAGAAGAGATACTTCTCGTCGATCGGGGCGATCTGGCTCAAAAACTGGATCTTTTTGGTTACAGTGCCTTGTTCAACCGTATAAGTCGGTTTTTCCTCGGCAGGAGGCAAGGATTCGTTCTGCAGAAGTTGCTGCTCGAAGGCAGCGGTTTTTTCTTTTTCGCATCCCGAATATGATGTGATGATTGAAAAAGCCAGGAGTGCTGCTCCGGCAAGGGCTTTAGGAGTCCGGTTCATTAGCTTTATTCCCCTCTGTTGCGAATTGTTCCTCCTCAATGTCGACTGCTTCAGTATAGGATGATGTCAGCTCTCCAGTTGCGGCTTCCAGTTCTTCGACGTCAGCCTCTTTGGTTTCTTTGCGAGCCTTTGGCTTTTCCTTTTCGATCCTAATTTTGGCGAGCTTTTCTTTCAGATCCTCTCGGAGACAGGAGGTGATGTATTTGTGTATTTTTTGCTTGACCTCTTGGGAGACCTTTTCCGTATAGCTTATCTTTCCATCTTTCAATTCAGTACCGTAGTATTTGAATATAAACACATTAGTATTTGCCTTGCTGAAACCTAAAAGCTTGACTGCCGTTCGGATCCGAATACCCTTAATATGCAGAAGTACGTTCTCGAAAAAACCTCCGGGCTCGGCGAAATACTGGTGGCTTCTTTGGTCGATCTCGCAGGCAAAGGCGGCGGCTGATAGGTCTATAATCCTTCCTTTAACGGGCTCTTCGCGGTTCTGCACCATTACGAAAGCCTCACTCAGATCCCTTGGCACGACCCGGATATACTTGCGGTTACCCTTTGCGTCGAAGGCTTGAAATATCTTTGTAAAAACCTCTATCGCATTTGTCCTCAAATCGGCAAAAGAGGTAACGGATACCAGATTGTAGAGGAAGAGCTTTTTGATATCTTCGGCCATTGAAGTGTAGACAAAAGCTCCGATCTGTACGGCCGAGTTTTCCGACTCATTCAGCCTTTTGCTATATTCAAGCCATTTAGCCACATCGTGCCTGTTGGCTACGCAGAGAAAAACGATATTTCTCAAATCCTGAGGCAGGATCTCGAGCAGCTTCTCCCGCTCATCCTCGCTTATTATGTACGTTTCGTATTCCAACTCGATCATGGTGTTGATAAAGACGTGGATCAAGTCGATGGGTTGAACAAAATAAATCTTTACGGAGTGAACGTCTTCTCGTTTCATTCTAAGGCTCATCCAGGCGCCGAATTCTGGACTTGTGTGCCAATTATTTTCGAGATTTGTAGTATATCAGAATGCTAAAGAGAATACGATCAGGCAAGAGCGCTGAGAGCTTCTTCCTTCTTACCATGAGATATCGCAGCTCTGCAAACCTTGCAAATTTCGATGTTTTTTCCGTTATGCTCGTAGCTGTATAGCGTTTTGACGCCCGTTTTTTTGCAGACGGGGCAGTTGCCTCTACCTTTCTTGTATCGATCGTGAATTCCCCGACCTCTGTGAGATTTTGACATTATCTCTCCTTCAACATAAAGCTGCTCATGATTTAATCCTGCTCAAAGGCTTATAATAAAAGCTTGGCTTGCCAGCACAAACTAATGAAAACCGCTCATTTGGTCAACTACTTGCCGTTTGATCTACGATCAAACGGCAAGTTTGGAAGTTTGACTAAGAAGGCAAACTTCTACTCAAAATTCGAACGGAGCAAGAATTTTGAGTTTATGAGTTTCAATCATAGATTGAAACTCACGCTTATTGAGTTCAGATCTTTGATCTGAACTCAAACTTCTCAAATTTAAATCTTTGATTTAAATTTGAGAAGAGCCGCCTCGTATGTATCGTTGTAAGTGTAGACAAAAAGATTGTGTTCCTCTATCGACCCGCCATTCACGGCAAACTGCATGATAGGATGAGTAATTGAATCAAGGATCTCCTCCCTTTTACAGTTGTTGGAAATGAGATAAGAAAAAAAGCTCAACTCTGAGAGATCGATGTGCTGATCTCCCTCTGTATAGATATAGCCCTTGCCATCCAGGATCTGCTCAAAGGGGCCTTTGGAGTAGTGAAAGACGTGGCTGTAGAGAACAGGATTTGTTATGATACCCTCCTCTTTCAAGGCGCCATTGATGCTGTTTATCAGCTCATGGAAATGCTCGTAGGGGAGAAAGGAACGCAGGATCATCGAAAAAACATCGGTTTTGCTGTAGTTTTTATGGAGCAGAGCCGGGATGTCATAGTTGACGATATAGCAGCCATGGAATTTTTTGATGCTCTGTCCGCTTATTCTGGTGAAATCTTCGACAGGCACCCATACTCGGAAGAGCTCCTCCTCTGTCATCCCGAGTATATCGAGGGCGTCAAAGGATCCGTGGATCGGCGCTGACTCGAAGCTTTCGTGAAAGTAACCTTCGAACTGACGGATCATGTTCTCGGTGAAGGCCGCTTTGCCCTCTCGAGCGAAGTGAATACTCACGGCGTAGTGTTCTTCGACGATGTGGTTTTTGACCATGAAATCTCCGGGCAGATTGGCGAGATAGATGATTTGGAGAGCTTTCTTGTAGGCGGCGTTATTGTGGATCACACCGAGCATCGTGCTCTCCACTCTCACACCATTGGCCTCAGGGCGCAGATAGATCGCTATATCCTGAACGCCGGATTCCGTGCTGGCTCCTGTGTAGGGAATGATGATCGTAGGTAATCTGACCTCCGATGTCATCGGCTTTTTTGCTTTGGCCTATTGGGTTCGCATAAATAAATATAAGAAGTGTGAGATGAAAATTCCATACCCCTCTAGGAGTGGAGGGCTGATTGTCTTTTAAAGTGATCCTCGAGTACGAGGGCCGCCATAGCCTCTACCACAGGTACGAGACGGGGACAAATGCAGGGATCGTGCCGTCCCTCCGTACGTATCTCTCTTGCCTTTCCCTGCAGGTCTATCGTCTTTTGAGCCGATGCAATCGAGGAGGTGGGTTTGACAGCCACCCTGAAAAGTACCTCCTCGCCGGTAGATATTCCTCCTAGGATTCCGCCGGCGTTATTTGTCACAAATCCATTCGAGCTCATCTGATCATTGTGTTCCCGTCCCGTCATCTCTGCTGCACGGAAGCCCGCCCCAAATTCGATTCCTTTTACGGCTCCGATAGAGAGCATAGCTTTTGCAAGCTCCGCATCGAGCTTGTCGAAAACCGGCTCCCCTAAACCAGGTGGAACGCTCGCAATCCTGCATTCAACAATCCCCCCGATGCTGTTCTTATCCTCCCGCGCTTTTTCTATTCTCTCGATTATGAGAGCCGCCGCTTTGGGATCGCAGGCCCGAACGGGATTTTTCTCTATCTCCGAGGCATCGAAAGTTTTGCACCGAATACCGCCGGCAGCCAAAGTGTATGCAAGAATATGAACACCCCTTGACGAGAGCAGTTTGCCAGCTACGGCTCCGGCTGCAACCCTGGCTGCCGTCTCCCGGCCCGATGCCCTACCGCTCCC
>CAZLRN010000161.1:4551-9320 GCA_964561715.1 uncultured Spirochaetales bacterium | reverse complement strand
GGAGAAGGATGCAGCACAAACCGAGGCTGAAAGTAAAGACACTAAGGAAAAAGCAGCCGCCACCTCACAGGAGAAGGCCCAAACACCGACCACAACAACGACCGAAACTGCTGAAAAAAAAACGATCCAGGATTCGTCTGAAGGATTGTGGTACAACATAAAGTGGGGAGATACCCTCTGGGGCATTTCAGCCAAGTACTACAAGAATCCCTGGAAATATCATGATATTGCCCGTCATCCGCTCAACAAGATTAAAAATCCCGATCGCATCTTAGCCGGTTTCAAAGTATTCATTCCCAAAAACTAGCTCTTCTGGTATAAGCGTTTACATGATTCGAAGATATTCCCTCCTTCCTCTCGCTATTTTGATACTGTCCGTTCTACTGGGAGGGTGCACATCTCAAAGGGTTTGGGAAATCCCCATCGAGAAAGTCCGCGCCGATCTAAGAGAAAGCCGATACGGCTTTCTCGAATCTATCGACCTGGCTGAGTACCCCGACGGAGAGGTTCTGAGGCTCGGCGCCGAAGCTCCCTTCTACCTCGCTCTTATTCTGAAAGAGCAAAAAAGAGATGCGGTCGCCGAACAGATGCTGAGATTGTTGTGCAAGCGCGGGAGCTCCCACTGGAGAGCCGAAGCAACGAACCGGCTTCTAACGGAACTCCTGGAGCGTGATCGATACGAGGAAGCGGCGGCGTTGGCGTCGGAGTATCTCAAAAAGAAGCGCTTCTTCCGCCACTACGATCGGATCAAAAAAATGTACGTCGAGAGTCTCTACTGGCAATACCGAGACGAAGAGGTTCTCAAGAACATGCATGAGCTCTTCACTGAGGAGGAAATTACAGCAGACGCCGAGCTGACGCTCTTTCGATCGGTTTCCTCGTGCCGGCTAGATGCTCCAGGTTGGACATCTCAGTTCGTCTCTCTCTTTCTCAAACATCCCCCATCGGCTATACACGCAAGAGCCTACGGGTTTCTGGAGCAGGAGCCATCGCGGCTCTCCGGCTTTGCAAAAGAGTCTCAGGATCTGCTGCGCTCCAAATACCTTCTCGCTACAGGTGAGAACCTCGAAGGGTCCATACTACTTAACGGCGTAATAAATGAAATAGCCCGGACAAAGCCCGAAAGCCTCAAAAACACGGATGTCATTCGCGAGCTGGGCTACGGGTATCTCCTCGCGGGCTCCTTCGTCGAAGGAGCCAAGGCACTGGAAAACCTCTCATCCCAACTCGACGGGACCGAAAAGCTCCAGGCTCTCGAAATGGCCGGAAGGCTCTATCGCAAAGCGGGGCTGATACAGCTCGGAATCAGCCATCTGAAAGCCGTAGCCGGTGAAACCAGAGATCCTGAGCAGAGGGACCGCAGCCTCTGGTTTGTCCTTGATATGAGCCTTGCCGCGTCGGAGAAGCAGGGAGTCCAAGAGATCGAGCGAGCCATCTCCGACTGGAACGATCCCTCCTACTTCGACGACCTGATGGACCGGCTCATCTCCATAATGATGGAAAGGGGTGATGTGGAGGGACTGCTCGGCCTCTACCAAAGGACCTACAGAGCCAGCTCCCCTTACACTGCCTCGAGACTGTACTTCATTCTTCTTCGATCAAATAAAGAGAATCTGCCTTCGCCGTCGATTCAAGACCTCCGGCTCTCCGCAGAGACGGCAAACGCTCTCGTTCGAACCCTATACTACGAGCGGCTTACGTCGCACATGAAGGGAGGTGAGCCAGCCGCTCTGGTTAGCGATGCCGAGAAGCAATCCGGCCGAAAAGCCGAAGAGAAGGACTCGGATCGGAAAAAGGTCTTCGACTCTTTTGTCATGGGATACTTCGACTACGGCCTCTATGGGCAAGGATACCAGGCGCTGCAAGAAACACTCGAGCAGAATCCCGCATCGGTTTCGCTGGAGACGCTGCTAGAGAGCGCTCGCCGTCTGGAGCAGGCGGGCTATTACACAGAGGCCATGAGATTGATGAACTATTATCTCGTAAAAAAACCGGAGAGGCCGACTCACGAGGAATGGAAACTGGCCTACCCGAAGGCCTTTGGCGAGCTTATCGAAGAGGCGGCCAAAAAAGAAAAGATACCGCCATGGCTGCTCTTTTCGGTTGTTCGGGAAGAGAGCTATTTCGACTCCTCCGCCGGTTCGACGGCAGGAGCGGTAGGATTGATGCAGCTGATGGAAGAAACGGCACAGGATATGGCCAAGCTGCTTCGAATCAAGGAGTACGATCTTGAGAACCCGGCACACAACCTCCGTCTGGGTGCACGCTATCTGTCAAGGCTGCACCAAAGATTCGAAAGCTGGCCCCGGGCTCTCATGGCATACAACGCCGGCCCGAGCCGGGTGAGGCGCTGGGGGCGCAGGTACAATGGCCTGGCTGATGAGATGATCGTGGAGTCGATACCTCTCCCGGAAACGCGGCATTTTGTCAGAAAGGTTCTGGTCTCAGCTTTGATGTATGCGCTGCTCTACAATTCGGATACGAAGCCGGAGGAGGTGATCAATCTCTTCTATCCTTCGCTTCGGGAGGCGGCCTCCCCCAAAACAGGAGGAGCAAAACCATGAATCCGCTGGACGCGCAGGCAGCGGAAAAGCTGATCGCCCTGGCAGACGCCCTGTGGCAACAGTCTCATGAGGATCTGTCCCAGCCTCTGGTGATGAACTTTCTGTCCACAGAAGAGGTGGGAAAGATCCTCGGCTGAGGCTGTCTTCCCTCGTTCGTGCCGTAGGCTGCCGACGGCCATGCAATACCTGTCGCTCTATTTATCCGCTGAATGAAAGGCTGGATCTGTACCATCGATAAAAGGGGCTTCCCCCGCGGCACAGGTATCTCCCGCATCGAGGGCAGATGTATTCATACCGCCCCACGATGGTTTGTAGTTGCTCGCCCTTTTTCCGGCACAACTCACACGACGATGCTCTCATGTTTCGCCTCCTGATCAAGCAGCTGCCAAATCTCCGTCACCAGACATATTTTCTTTCGACTTCCAAAAGAAACCACGGATCGTCTTTGAGGTGGCGGTGCTTCTTGGATGCAGTGTAGGCCCGCATCACTTCGATGTCAGTCGCCTGCCTTTTGGCGAAGCGCTGCCACATGGCTGAAATTCTGTGAACAACTGCCTGAAACGAATCAGCCGTTTGGTTCAGTGTACCATTTGCGTTAACGATGTCTGCCATGATAATCCTCCTCCTCGGATCGTTTGTGGGCTTCTCAGAGTTTCCTCTGGAACCCACTCATATAATTGCAATAAGCATGCCAAATGAACGAAGAGGCTTGATAAAAATGAGAGACAAAGCTCAGTCAAGCTGGCAGTGGTGTTGCTGCCCAATTTTTGGGTCATTTTCAGCGATATTTAACGCCTAAGTGGGCATAAACGCAAAAAAATGCCCCAATATCCATCTCGGGTGGGGGGAAATCCGCAAACCAGGAAATATCTCATAAGGGAGAAAAAAATTAGAAAAACTGTACAAAGAAATGAATGACCTGGAGGACAGGTCTCTTAAAATCCAATATATCGGAGATCCTCCAATATATTGAAGGAGCGCTATTTTTGCCGCTGAATATTCAGCTTTTTCATTCTCGCTTCCAAGGTCGTCGGCTTCATGCCCAGCAGCTCAGCTGCTCCACCTTTCCCCCTCACCCGCCAGCCAGTCTGATTCAGGACCTCGATGATATGCTCGCGTTCCTTGTCCTCCAGTGTGAGCACAGGCGTAGGGCCTGAAGACGAAGCATCGGCAGATGCAGAAACGGTAGCTTTGGGAAGCCAATCTCCGGGTTCGAGCTGTGAGCCTCGACTCAGAATGACGGCCCGCTCGACGATGTTTTCGAGCTCCCTTATGTTTCCCGGCCAGCTGTACTGCTGAAAAGACTCCATGATATCGTTCGAAACGGTCTCTATCTTTTTCCCGATCTTGGCGCTGTACTTGTCGATAAAATGTCTGACAAGCAGGGGGATATCGTCTGCCCGTTCTCGAAGGGGCGGACACTCAATCGGAAAAACATTCAGGCGGTAGTAGAGATCCTCACGAAAACCGCCCTTGGCTATCGCCTCTTCTAGATCCCGGTTTGTTGCAGCGATCACCCGCACATCCACCCTGATGGTGTTTGCACTGCCCAGCCGCTCGAACTCTCCCTCCTGGAGAACCCTCAACAACTTAGTCTGCAGTTCCAGAGGCAATTCGGCAACCTCATCCAGAAAGATCGTGCCTCCATTGGCCAGCTCGAAGCGCCCAATCCGACGTGCAGAGGCTCCTGTAAAGGATCCTTTTTCATGTCCAAAGAGCTCGCTTTCGATAAGGTTGGCCGGTAGGGCGGCACAGTTCACCTTTACCAGCGGGTGGTTATTTCGAGAACTGATGTTGTGCACGGCCCGGGCCAGCAACTCCTTACCGGTTCCCGTTTCGCCAAGAATCAGAACGGTCGCATCGGTACCGGCGACCTGCTCGACCTTCTTGAGCACTTTCATGAACTGCTGGCTCTGACTAACAATTTCCTCGAAGTTATGGGCTAGCTTGATCTCCTGTTGAAGGTAGACATTCTCGGCTTGGAGCCGATTCTTGAGCAATTCCACCTGATCGAGAGCCTCTTTCAGCTCGACGGTTCGCTCTGCCACACGCTGTTCCAGTTTTTCATTGGCCTCCTCGAGAGCCTGTTCGGCCCGTTTTCGCTCGGAGATCTCCTGCTGCAGCTGCTCGTTGGAGGCTTCAATTTGACCTAAATAGCTACGCTCCTGGTCGCGCCATTTTTTCTTCTCCAGACAGGCCCTGACC